>JBBRVF010000041.1:0-8098 GCA_038247145.1 Solirubrobacterales bacterium
GACCGAGCTCGGTCAGACCGAAGACTCGAAACCGGTCGAGTCCCCCGGCGACAGCACTCGTACTTCGGTCTCCGGGCAATAGTCGGCAACCTTGCGGGCGAAGTCCCGGGGCGGTTCATGCAGCAGGTGGCGGCGCCACCCCGACAGCCCGGCCGGATAGAGCGTGCCCCAGTGGATCGGTACTGCGAGCCGCGGTCGAAACAGGGCGGTCGCGCGGGCGGCCGTTTCGGGATCCATGTGACCGGGACCGAGATTGTGACCCCAGCCCCAGACCGGCATAAGTGCCAGATCGACGTCCGGGAGGTGGATCGCCATCTCGCCGTAGATGTCGGTATCGCCGGCAAAGTAGATCGACCGGCTGCCTTCGAGCAGGAAGCCGATCGAGTCTCCCCGGCCCCTGGAAGGCCACCTCCGGCCGTCGTGCTCGGCAGGCACGGCCGTGACCAGGACCGGCCCGACTGCCACCGAATCGCCGACGTCGAGTCCTTCCACCTGCGTAAAGCCCTGAGCCGAGAGCATTCGCAGGCTCTCCCGCGGGGCGATAATCCTCACGTCCTGTCCGAACCCCCGGAGCGAGGGCAGATCGAGGTGATCGAAGTGCTGATGGGAGATAAGCACCGCATCGGGGGGCGAAGTGGCAGCGGCGGGCAGCGGAACCTGTCGGCGCAGATGGGCGATCCGCGGCCTGAGAACCGGGTCGGTCAGCAGTCGTTTGCCGTCGAGTTCGATCAGAGTGCTGGCATGACCGATGAAGGTGACCCGATCCTGCCATGTCGGTGTGGCGCTCAACCGCGGATCTCTCTGTTTAGGGTAGGCGACCGATGAATGGGGGCGAACCGCTCAAGACGAACTACGCCGGCGCGATCTACGGCACCATCCTCTCGATGGCGGTTGTCTCGGCCTCCAGCAAGGACCCGGAACTGGGTCCGGTTGCGGTCGCCGGCTGGGCCGTGGCCACCGCGCTGGTCTTTTTCCTCGCCCACGTCTACTCCTCGATAGTCGCCGCAGGTTTCGCCCGTCCGGTCCGGGCGGCCGGTCTGATCCGGATCGAGGCTCGAAAGGAGTGGCCGATGGTTCAGGGGGCCCTCGTCCCCGCAGCGGCGATGCTGCTGGCGCCGCTGGGCATCGTCAGCGAAGACAACGCTTCTTACGTCGCAGTCTGGACCGGGGTGCTGATGCTGGTCGGCGCGGGACTGGTAATCGGCCGCAAAGAGCGGCTCGGCTGGGGACGCAGCGCCATCATCGGATCGATCAACGGCGCGATCGGACTGATGATCGTCGCGCTGAAGGTCTTCGTTCACTGACCGGAGCGAGCGAAGCGTCCGGCCGGGTCGGCCCAGCGGCTCAGGCCCTCGAAGCACGGGAATCGGCGGTCTTCCCGTAGGAGGCCAGATCCACGACGAAGGCCAGGATGACGATGAACCACTCGAATCCGTTGACCCCCGGCGTTATCTGCCACATCACGATGTAAGCCAGGGTCGTCCACGGCAACAGGAAGAATCCGAGAACCGGCAGTACCCAGCCGTCGAATGCCTGTCCGACCCAGTCCGAGAAGACGAGGACGACGAACAGCGCCAGGCGGGGCGAAATCAGTGCGAAAAGAGCGACGAAGCAACCCATGCGATCAGAAGGTACAGCAGATGCAGGTCCGGAAAGCCGGTGAGGAGCCGCTCTTCACTCGGCCCGGACCCAGGGCTTCGAGCGGATCGCGGCGGCGATGTGAGCACCGTAGACGATCGCCATCGAGGCCAGGTTGAGGAAGAGCAGCACGCCGATAAAGGCTGCAAGGAAGCCATAGACAGCGCTGCCGCCGCCCGAAAGCTCGAACCAGGCGCGCAGACCAAACAGGACCAGCGTGACCAGAAGCGTCGCCGAGGCCGAGCCGACGGCGACGCTGAACCAATCGGAGCGGCCGGGATTCAGCACCCAGAACATCCAGGCGAGCAGGGCCATCCCCAGCAGACTGATCGCCAACGGGCCACCGAGGATCGACGCGACGTCCGACAGCAGCCGGCTGTCGGCGACCGCAGTCGCCAGGGGTCTCGAAATCGAGAGCGCGACCAGCAGCAGGGTGACCGGCAGAGTGACCAGCATGATCACTATGTCGAGCCCCTTGTTCTTGGGAAAGGAGGGGCCGCCCGTGCCGTTCTCGTTGGCGGTCACAACCGCATGTCTCATCGCGCCCACGGTCGAGCTGGATGAATAGAGAAGGATCAGCGCGGTTATCAAGCCGAGACTGCCGGCGCCGGAAGTGAGGCCGTCGAGAAAGTCGGTGACCTCCCGCCGGCCTTCGACCTTGGTCAAGGGAAGGTTTTCGACGATCTCCCCGATCAGGTCCTCCCGGATGTCTGGCTCGTTGAAGATGTTGCTGAGGATCCAGACCGCCAGCAGCAGGAGCGCCGGCAGGGTCAGCAGCAGGTAGAAGCTGAGCTGGGCCGCCTGCCTGGTGCCGGCCTCCCGGTCAAAGGAGGTCGCGGCACGCCAGATGACGGCCCAGACCCGAGTGAAGAACGCTGCGACCCTGTCGAGGGTTGAACTCGCGTCAGTCCCCCATGCCGATCTTTGCCTCTTCCCACCTCACTGTGACGCCGTAGATCACGAGCACGTTGAAGACGATGAATACGGTCGCGAGAAAGGGCTGCGAGGTGAGCGCGAGCAGGGCGAGTACGGCGTGGATCGAGCAGATGGCGATGGTCACCATTCGCGCCCATTCGCGACCCTGTATGAGCGCGAAGCCGGCCCAGGTCTTGATCACGCCGACCACGATCCAGAAGATCCCCAGTGCGGTGGTGTTCAGAAGGTAGATGTCACCATTGACTCCCCCGCCGATGTAGTCGTCATCGAAGGCGGCCGCGAGGCCGGCGATAACGCTGAATACCCCGCCCAGCATCATCAGGATGGCGGCGAAGGCCACCCATGAGCCCCATGCGGCCGAGCCGCTGTGTGTACCTGAACCGCCGTTGCTCATCTTCTGATTCCTCCTCGGTTGACTCAGTAGGCCACCCGCCTCTCCGGGTCGGGCGTCCGCTGCTTGCTTGTGTTTCGCCGGTTCCGGCTCCACGCCTGCTGCTCAGGCGGCAACGATGCACCTGAATGAAATGTGGCAGGTGGCGCTTTCGACCGTTTCCGGGATTCTGGAAGCGGGACGGTAGCGGCTGCAGTAATTCTCGGCGCAGAGGAAGGATCCGCCCTTCAGCACCTTGCGGGGAATGCCGGTGTCCGGGTCGCGGCTGGCGTCCACCCCGGGTCCGAGCGGCTCGCGCGGCACGCAGCATCCCTTCGAGACCTCGTTGTGGCCTTCTTCGAACCATGTCGTGGTCCATTCCCAGGCGTTGCCGGTGATCTCGTAGAGTCCGAAGCCGTTCGGCTCGAAGCTTCGGACCGGCACGGTGCCGGGCTTTCTCGGTCCGCCCTTTCGTGGCCGGAACTTCCAGGGGAACTCTCCGATCCAGCGGTTCATCTTTTCCTGTCCGCCCGGGGAGAGCTCATCGCCCCAGGCGAACTCTGCCCCTTCGATCCCCCCTCGAGCGGCTCGCTCCCACTGAGCCTCGGTAGGCAGCACCCTGCCTGCCCACTTCGCGTAGGCATCTGCGTCTTCGTAAGCGACCTGGGTCACCGGGTGGTCGTCTTTGCCAGAGATGTCACTGGCCGGCCCCCAGGGCCGGCGCCACGAAGCTCCGGGCGTCCAGGCCCACCAGTTCATCGGACTGCTCATGTCGACCGGTCCGGGAGGCTTCCTGAAGGTGATCGAACCGGGAACCAGCAGGGCCGGGTCGGCGCCGGGGTACATCGCCGGATCCGGCGCCTTCTCGGCCACCGTCTGGTAGCCGGTCTCTTCGACAAACCTGGCAAAGTCGGCGTTGGTGACGGCGGTCTCGTCCATCCAGAATCCGTCGACCGCCACCTCGACCACCGGCATTTCCTCCGGATAGTGATGCTCGCTGCCCATCGTGAAGCTGCCGCCGGGTACCCACCTCATCCCCTCGAAAGGGGGTTCGCCGGGTGCGGCGGCCGCGCTGCCGTTCGCTTCGGAGCTCATCGCTTCAGGCTACCCCGCTTTCTTCGGTGGCTCCGTCGGCCCGCCGACGCCGTGGCGATCGAGAAAGCCGACAATCTCGCGTGAGAGCCTGCCCCCCTGCCAGGAGAGCGGTGACTGACCCTCGTCTTCAACCACCAGCTCGGCCTGCGGCAGGGCCTTCGAATAGAGCTCGGCGACGGCATTGGGATGTCCCGGGTCGGCTTCGTCCCTGCTCGCGACGACCAACACCGGCATCTCCAGCCGTTCAAGCTCGGACATCGAGGTGAAGGGCCGCGAGCGCGGCACCTCCCGAAGTGCCCGGGCAACGGCCGCAGGATCACGGTGGAGTTCGGCCCGCTCGCGGGCCAGACGTTCGACCGTCTCCCTGTGCCCGGTCGAAGCGATTCCCTCGGCCGCAGCTTCGCCGAATGCTGCGGGACCCTCAAGCTCCAGAGCGTCGGCCCGCTCATCCCAGCGGGCCAATTCTGCGTCGCCGTCGAGATCCGGGGTGTAGACCGGCCCGATCAGGATCAGCGCCGAGACGCGATCGGGATCCCGTAACGCGAAAGTCACCGCGGTTTGGCAGCCCATCGAATGGCCTCCGACCACGAGTTTCGAATCGCCGGCCCGGGAGTCGATCACCCGTCCGAGGTCGTCTGCCAGGTGCCCGTAGCCGTAGCCGTCATCAGCGGCCTCGGACTCGCCGTGTCCGCGGGCATCGTAGACATGCAGACGGTAGCCGTTTCGGGCAAGCGCCTTGGAGCCGTGCACCACGTAGCGCCTGGTCGCGCTGAGTCCGTGGCAGAGGAACAGGTCCGGTCCCTGCCCGGAGGACTCGCCGCGCAGCAGCGGCCCCTCCCCCGCCACTTCGAAAGCGACCGGCTCGACCGAAGCCGCGGGCACGGTGCTCAGCCCGTCTCCAGCGTGGCTTCTTCGATGACCACTTGCTTCGTCGGTTGCTCGTCGGTGCCGCCCAGCGCACCGATCGCCTCGACCACATCGAGACCATCGCTGATTCGTCCGACAAGGGCGTATTCCGGCGGCAGCGAAGCGCCACCCGACCCGGTCACGACGAAGAACTGGCTGCCGGAGGTTCCGGGCTTCTCCGCCCCGGACTTCGCCATCGCCACGACCCCCGGCTCGTAGCTGAGCTCCGACGGCGGCTCCTCGACCGTCTTGAATCCCGGTCCACCACTGCCGTCACCCTGGGGATCGCCGCCCTGAATCACGAAGTCGGGAACGATCCGGTGGAAGCCGAGGCCGTCATAGAAGCCCTCCTCGGTCAGGTAGGCGAAGCTGTTGGTCGTTTTCGGAGCCGTTTCGGTGTCGAGCTCGATCGTGAAGCTGCCTTCGCTGGTCTCCATCACCACCGAAGCAGGCTCTCCCGGCGCCAGCACCTCTCCGGGAGGATCGAGGTCGCCCTGCTTGGTAACCACGGTCCGCGAAGTGTCGCTGTCTTCGCCTCCGGTAAGGATCACAATGGCGACTGCGAACGCCAGAATCATGGCGGCAACGGCGATTGTCAGGAACTTCGAACGCTCACTCATAGGCCGGAAGGCTAGATGATGGGGAAAAATTGAGAAGATCAGCCGGTGACCGATACCCCTTCGACCCCGGACCGCAGGACCGTGCTCACCGGCAGGGCGATTTCCGCCCTGATCGCTCACGCCCCGTGGAGCTGGCCACTGATCAGCCGGCCAGTGACGGGATTCTTCGACCGCGCCGCAGGCGGCTGGGATGAGCGCACCGGCGCCGGCTCGATCGAGCATCTGGAGCCGCTGGCCGCCGGCGTCCTCGACGTCAAGGCACACCCTGAGAGCATTCTCGACATCGGCTGCGGGACCGGTGCCGCGACCCTCTTCCTGGCCCGCGAGTTCCCACGCGCCCGGGTCCGTGGCGTCGATATCTCTCCGGCGATGGTCCACCGGGCAAGCGCCAAGATCGGCCTCGACCCTGAAGCACGGGTGGCCTTCCGCGAGGCAGACGCCTCCAGCCTGCCCTGGCCCGACTGCAGCTTCGACCTGATCAGCCTGGTCAACATGCCGCTCTTTTTCAGCGAAATCAACCGTGTGCTCCGCCCCGGCGGCTCGGTGATCGTGGTCGCAACCCTCGGTCAAGAGACCCCGTTCTCCACGCCAGAGAAGACCATCGAGCGCAGGTTTTCCAGGCTCGGTCTGGAGAAAGCCGGTGGCGGATCCGCGGGCAAAGGGACCTGGTTTACCGCAGCCAAGCCGGGAGGGAGCGGGTGAGCTCCGCGGTCGAGCCGACCTTTGCGCTGATCGTCAACCCCTCCGCAGGCGGCGGTCGGGCGCTCTCGCTGCTGCCCGAAGCCGAGCGGGCCTTCGACGAGATGAGGATGATCTTCCGGGTCGAGCGCACGCGATCGAAGGATCACGGCATCGACCTCGCACTCGAGGCCGTAGACGCCGGCGAAGTGCCGGTGGTGATGAGCGGTGATGGCCTGATCGGCGCGATCGGCGGGGCGATCGCCGGAACCGGGAGACCACTCGGCATCGTTCCCGGCGGCCGGGGCAACGATCTCGCCCGCGGGCTCGGCATCCCGGTGGAACCTGCCGCAGCGGTCGAGGCCGTCGCCGGCGGTCGCACGGTAAACCTCGACGTCGGTGAGGCCAACGGGGAGCGTTTCCTGGGAATCGCCTCGGTCGGCTTCGACTCGGAGGCCAATCGAATCGCCAATGCTTCACGACTCAGCGGGAACCTGGTCTACGCATGGGCTGCCCTGCGGGCACTCGCCGGCTGGAAGCCCGAGCGGTTCTCGCTGGTCGAGAGGGGTATCCAGACCCGCTTTACCGGCTACACCGTGGCCGTCGCCAACAACGGCTACTACGGCGGCGGCATGAACATGGCCCCCGAAGCAGACCCCCTCGACGGAGAACTCGACGTGGTCACGGTCGCAGAGGTTAGCCGGCTGCGTTTCCTGCTGAACCTGCCGAAGGTCTTCCGTGGCACCCACGTCAACGGCGAAGAAGTCAAGTCATGGCGGACCTCCGGGATCGAGATCCGGGCCAGCCGGAAGTTGACCGTCTATGCCGACGGCGACCCGCTGACCGAGCTCCCGGCACGGGTCAGGGTGCTGCCCGGCGCGCTGCCGGTGATCGTCCCCGGGGAAAGCACATGATCCGGGCGAAGGCGGCGCTCGCCCGCGGCATCGGCAAGCTGAGCCGGGCCAGCGGGCGGGGCGGCGGAACTACGCTGCCCGGTCGGGTGCTGCTTCGTCTCGATCCTGACGCAATCGACAAACTCGGCGAATCCTTCAGCCAGAGCTCGACCTTGGTCAGCGCAACCAACGGCAAGACGACCACGGCCTCGATGCTGGCCACGATCATGCAGGCGGCCGGCCGCGATCCGGTCCACAACCGCGCCGGTTCGAACATGACCTGGGGCGTCGCGACCGCCCTGCTGGAACAGAAGGGCGACGAGGGTCTTTTCGAGGTCGACGAAGCCTGGTTGCCGGAAGTCGCCGAGCGCCTGCGACCGAAGGCGATCCTGCTCGGCAACCTCTTCCGCGACCAGCTCGACCGCTACGGCGAAACCGAGTTCCTGGCCGATGCCTGGGCGGCGATGGCCGTATCCCTGGCCGACTCGACCGCTTTCATACTCAACGCAGACGACCCGCTGATAGCGGACATCGGCCGCTCCAGCGGCAGTCTGACCACCTACTTCGGGATCGAGGATCCAAGCCAGGCGGTTGACGAGATCCAGCATGCAAGCGACGCCAAGCAGTGCCGGGTCTGCGGCGAGCCGCTGCTCTACGAGCGCGCTTTCGTCGGGCATCTGGGCCACTACTCCTGCCCCGCCTGCGGACTGAGGCGGCCGATCCCCGATGTGTCGGCCAAAGAAGTGAACCTGCTCGGGATGGACGGACTCGAAGCCACGATCGAGGCCGGAGGCGAAAGCGCCCGCCTCCGTCTGCCTCTGCCCGGTCTCTACAACCTCTACAACGCCATCGCTGCGGTCGCCACCGCGCGAATTCTCGGCATTAACCTGGCCGATTCGGTCGAGTCGCTTTCGGCGATGAAAGCCGTATTCGGACGGGTCGAGCGCATCGAGATCGAAGAC
>JBBRVF010000042.1:0-8000 GCA_038247145.1 Solirubrobacterales bacterium
ACAGTTCGCGGCCAGTCGATCAGCTTCGATTTCACCGGCTCCTCGGCCCAGGATCCCGGCAACCTCAACTGCCCCCTGGCGGTGACCAGGTCGGCCTGCTACTTCGCGGTCCGGGTGCTCACCGACCCTGACATTCCGGCCAGCGCCGGTGCCTACCGGCCGGTCGACGTGATCGTTCCGGAAGGCACGCTGCTGAATGCGGTGTCGCCGGCTGCGGTCGTCGCCGGCACCGTAGAGACCTCCTCCAGGGTCGCCGACCTCTGCCTCGAAGCCTTCGGCCGGGCGGTCGGACAGGGCACGATGAACAACCTGACCCTGGGAAACGACGGCTTCACCTACTACGAGACGATCGCCGGCGGCCAGGGAGCGTCATCGACGGCAGACGGCCCGACAGCGGTCCACGTGGCGATGTCGAACACCCTCAATACGCCGATCGAGGCGTTGGAAATCGAATTCCCGCTGCGGGCCCGCGAGTACTCGGTAAGGCGGGCCAGCGGCGGCGCCGGTGGACATCGCGGTGGTGATGGACTGGTCCGCGAGGTTGAGGCCCTCGAGCAGATGAGCTTCGCCCTGCTGACCGAGAGGCGCAGGCACCAGCCGCCGGGGGCGAACGGCGGCGAACCGGGGCGTTGCGGGCGCAACCTGCTGGCCCGGGGAGCCGGCGAATACGAAGAGCTCGAGCCGAAGGCTGCAGGCGAGCTGGCACCGGGCGACCGGCTGCGGATCGAAACCCCGGGAGGAGGCGGATACGGCCGTGCCTGAGGCTCCCGCTCCGGCGACGATGCTCGGCGTCGATGTCGGCGGCACTTTCACCGACGCCGTGCTGATCCACGACGGCCGGATCTTCTCCGGCAAAGCCGCGAGTACCCCCGGCGACCAGTCCGAAGGCGCGCTGGCGGCCGCCGGCCAGGTGCTCGGGAAGGCCGGGATTGACGCTTCGGCGGTTTCGCTGTTTGCACATGGCATGACCGTCGCCACCAACGCACTGCTGGAGTCGAAAGTGGCCGACGCCGCCCTGGTCGCCACCCGGGGCTTTGCCGACCTGATCGAGATCGGCCGACAAAACCGGCCTTCCCTCTACAGGCTGGAAATCGCCCCTCCCCCGCCACTGATCCCGCCCGAGCGGCGCTTCGAACTGGACGAGAGGATGGGGCCCGCCGGCTTGCTGAAGGCACCCGACGAGGCCGAGCTCGACCGGGTTGCGCGGGGAGTCGAAGAGTCCTGCGCGCAATCGGTCGCCGTCTGCCTGCTGCATGCCGACCGCCACCCCGAACACGAGATAGCGATCGGCCGCAGCCTTAGATCGCAGCTCGGGGATTCCGCACACATCTCGCTTTCCCACGAGGTCGTCGGCACCTTCCGCGAGTACGAGCGAGCCGCCACGACCGAAGTCGACGCGGCGCTGTCGCCCCTGCTGGCCGGCTACCTCGACCGGCTCTCCGGCCGCTGCAGCAGCGCCGGGCTTCCCGAGCCGCTGATCATGCAGTCGAGCGGCGGCCTGACCGACCTCGATACGGCCTCCCGGCATGCTGCCCTGGCGGTTCTCTCGGGCCCGGCCGGCGGGGCGGCGGCTGCGGCAATGGTCGCGAGGTCCAGCGGTCACCCCGACCTGCTCTGTTTCGACATGGGCGGCACCTCCTGCGACGTCTGCGTGATCGAGTCGGGCGCGGCCCGCGAGACGGGCGGCCGGGCTATCGCCGGCCACAGCCTCGCCCTGCCGATGGTCGACATCGAGACGGTCGGGGCCGGTGGCGGATCGATCGCCTGGGGCGACTCGGGTGGGGCGCTCAGGGTCGGACCGCAGTCGGCCGGCGCCGAGCCCGGACCGGCCTGCTACGGCAAAGGCGGGGAGCTACCGGCGGTCACCGACGCTCACCTCGTCCTCGGGAGACTGGGCGCCCGGCCCGCCCTCGCCGGGGGTATCGAGCTCGACCGTGAAGCGGCCCGGCAGGCGGTATCCGAGCTGGCCGACGAACTCGGCATCGGGATCGAAGAATGCGCTTTGGGAATCCTGCGTGTGGCCGATACCGAGATGGTTCGGGCGCTGAGGGTGATGACGGTCGAGCGCGGCCTCGACCCCGAAGACTTCGCCCTGCTCGCTTTCGGCGGCGCCGGCCCACTGCATGCGACCGCGATCGCCGACGAGCTCGGAATCGACGTGGTGCTCGTTCCCATCGAAGGGGGCGTCTTCAGCGCTCTCGGGCTGGCCGCCGCCGAACGCCGTCGCGATGAGATCCGGACGGTGCTGCTGGCCGGTGAGGAACTCTCCGGGGAGACTCTCCCCGACCTGATCGGCGATGCCGACGGGGTCTCCTGGGACCTGCGCTACAGGGGGCAATCCTTCGAGCTGACCGTCGAGGACCGAACCGGCGACCCCGCCCGCCTGCGACTGCTCTTCGAGGAGGCCCACGAAGCGCACTACGGCTACCGCGAGCCCGATGAGGCGATCGAGCTGGTGACGGTGAGGCGGCGCTACCTCGAACCCGGCCCTGAAATCGACCTGGCCGCGCAAGGATTCATACCGCAGAGCGGCCCCGCCTCGATCGATCTCGGTCACGCGACGATTCACCTGCCGCGTGGATGGACGGCCGACGGCGAAAGTGCGGGTCTGGTCCGTCTCCGCCGCGACAATCCTGTGTGACGACCGTCACATTACTTGATTATTTCGGAAACATTTAGTAATCTGCCTCTTCTTGCGGGTCTGAAGCCCGGCCGGATACTCGATCTGCGGTCGGACTTTCAACTCGGGCCCGCACATGTCCGTAGCAACAACCAACCCGACTGAGAACCCTATGCCAATTGCGTTCAAGGAATGGGCCGTCACCGTGCGAGCCCTGTCCGAAGGCGAACAACTCCTGACCCTCCGCAAAGGCGGAATCGGTGACGAGAACAAGCACTTCGAACTGGAGCATGACCGCTTCTTCCTCTACCCCACATTCGACCACCAGCACAATGATCTGGTGCGTCCGTCCCATCACCCCGAGCTCGACCGCGCCCTCGAAGAAGGCGTCTGGCCCGACGAGGAGCCACCGGCCCGCGCCCTGCTGCAGGACGGCGGCATCCCCCAGCCCGAACGGGTCCGGATCCGCGCCTGGGCCGAGGTGGCAGAGCACATCACGATCGACAATCCGAAGGTCGTCGACGGTCTCTCGCCGTTCTACATCTGGACGACCGAGTACGCCGGCAAGCGCCTCAGCTGGAAGCCGCGCCAGCCGCTCCATCTGGTGCTGCTGCGGGTCCACCGCATTCCGCGTCCGGTGACCGTCAGGGTCCGCGAGGAGTACCACGGCTCCCGCTCCTGGGTCGAGATCGACCGCGACCTTCCGTTCGAAGGCACGCCGGTCATGGCCGACGAGGAATTCGAGCGCGCCAGCGCCGAGATCCGCTCGGTCTGCGGCGTCGAGGAGCGCGTTCCGGCCCTCGCCTGAGCGGTTCCGCGAAACCAGCCGCCCGAGGCGGCCCGGGAGCTGCCCGCGACGCGCGTAGCCGACGAAGCATTCACAGAGACCCGCCGGGCAGGCGGGTCTCTGTCGTTTCAATACTCTGCGCCGGATGACCTGGATCGAAACCACCTCGCTGACCTTCAGCGCCCGCCACGAGGACAGTGACACCGGTTACGCGGAGGAGCTGCTCGACCGGCTTGAGGACCTCAGCCTGCGCCTCGAGGACCGCTTCGAGGTCGCTCCCGCCGACATAACGATCGTCGTCCACCCCTCCCCAGCCTGGCTGACCTTCGCCCACCCCTTCCTTCCGGCGGTGCGCTGGGCGGCCGCGCCGGCCGGTCGCCGCTACCTGGCCGGCTGGCCGATGGCGACCGAGATCCACGTCCTGGGCGAGGCGGCCATGGAAAAGAGGGCCGCCGGCGAGGCTTCGCTGGAGGCCCTCCGCGGGACCGCCGAGCGTCTCTACACCCAGATCGTGGTCTCCGCCAACAACGGCACCATTCCCCCACCATGGACGCCGGGGCGCTTCTTCCGCTACCTGAGCTGGGCCTGGCTGGTCGAAGGCAGCGCCCAGCACTTCTCCCGCCAGGTGGATCTCTACCGGGCGGCAGTGATCCGCCGGATGCGCGAGGGGTCCCGGCCTTCGTTCCCGCCCGGAAGAAGGGACGCCGTCCTGCTTGGAGGCACGATCTTCGACCTGCTGGAGGACTACCGCGGAGGCGGCGCCTGCGAGCTGCTGGTGGCCCGGCTCAGGCGCGACGGACCGTTGGCCAACCTCAAGGCCGCCTTCGACCTGGAGGCCGGAGAGGTCGAGGAGATGTGGCGCCACTACCTGCGCGACCTGGTCCGCCCCGACACCGAGTCCAAAGTCGACACGTCGGGCAGATCGATCGACTTCCTGCCTGAGCTCGACTGACCGCTCAGCGGGCGAGCACGAGGCCGAGGAACTTCTTGGTGCGCTCTTCGGAAGGATTGCCGAGAACGTCGTCGGGCTTGCCCTGCTCGACGATGTAGCCCTGGTCCATGAAGAGCACCCGGTCGGCGACCTCGCGGGCGAAGTTCATCTCATGGGTGACCACGACCATGGTCATGCCGCTGTCGGCCAGCTCGCGCATCACGTCGAGCACGCCCTTGACCAGTTCGGGGTCGAGCGCGCTGGTGACCTCGTCGAACAGCATCACTACGGGATCCATCGCCAGGGCCCTGGCGATCGCGACCCGCTGCTGCTGACCGCCGGACAGCCGGTCCGGGTATTCGTCCACCTTGTCCTCGAGACCAACCTTGCCGAGCAGTTCGACCGAGCGCTCGTCGGACTCTTTCTTCTTGCGGTCGCGGACCCGGACCTGGGCGATTGAGACGTTCTGCTTCGCCGACATGTGGGGAAACAGGTTGAACGACTGGAAGACCATGCCGACCTCGCGCCTCAATACGTCAAGGTCGTGCGTCTTGCCTGCTCCGAAGATCTCGTTGCCCTGGAGCTCGATCCGCCCGCCGTCGGGGAGCTCGAGCATGTTCAGGCAACGCAGCATCGTGCTCTTTCCCGATCCGCTCGGGCCAATCACACAGACGACCTCACCCTCGCCGATGTCGACGTTGATGTCCTTGAGCACGTCGAGCTTGCCGTAGCTCTTCTTCAGGCCCTCGACCTTGAGGATCGACTCACTCACGGGATTCCCCTCTCGAATTTCGCGTCCTGCTTCGCGATCTGCCAGTCGACCAGCCTGGCGAGCGGAATCGTGACGATCAGGAACATGAAGGCTCCGAGCGTGTAGCCGGAGGGGTTGAAGAATTCGGAATAGAGGTCGCTGCCGGTCTGGACGGTCTCGACAAGGCCGAGGACCGAGATCAGCGCGGTGTCCTTCATCAAGGCGATGAAATCATTGAGCAGCGGCGGGATGACCTTGCGCACGGCCTGAGGCACGATCACGAACCGCATCGCCTGACCATGGCTCATGCCGAGCGATCTCGAGGCTTCCATCTGCCCGCGCGGAACCGCTTCGATGCCGGCGCGATAGACCTCGGCCATGTAGGCGCCGTAGGTGAGGGTCAGGGCGATCACGCCGTACCAGAACGGATCGGATTCGCCGAACCACTGGGGGATCCCGATCTCTCTCGGAATCGTCCCTTCGGAGGCGAGGGTGGCCAGGCCGGCTGACAGACCGAGGATCACCAGCAGCAGCGGGATTCCGCGCAGGGCGTCGATGTAGCCGATGGTCAGCCATCTAACCGGAGCGAAGATCTTTCCCGGAAGCTGCCTGAGGACCGAAAGGATCAGTCCCCAGAGGAGCGAGAAGAAACCACCGACGAGAGAGAGCTTGATCGTTATCCAGAAGCCCGCCAGCACTTCGTCGAGGTGCTCGGACATGAAGCTGAAATCGAAATACGTGTTGAAAAAGACTTCCAACTGCTTCTCTCTCCGCGTGGCTTCCCGTACTCACACCCTGTCAGAAGGGGCGCCCTCGGCGCCCCTTCTGACCTGATGCGTATGAACTACTGCGGCGTATTGGTGCCGTCGATGACGCCCTTCGGGGCGTCGATCTTGAACCACTTCTGGTAGAGGTCGTTGAGACGACCGTCTTTCTTCATGCTGGCCAGCGACTCGTTGACCGCGGCCAACAGCTCCGGCGTGTCCTGGGAAAATGCCAGGCCGTACAGCTCGCCGGTCGGAATCGTGGTGGCGAGCTCGAAGCCGGTCTCGCCCTTGTCGATTGCGTCCTGGGCAACCGGCTGGTCGATGATCGTCGCTTCGACCTGACCGTTCCGCAGTGCGGCGATGGCCGCCGGACCGTTCGGGAAGCCGCGCACGCTGCCGGCATCCGTCTCGTCGTTGGCGTACGCCTCACCGGTGGTGCCGTCCTGGGCACCGACGGTCAGACCGGACAGGTCCTCGACCGAGGTGATGTCCGAACCCTGAGGCACGAGCAGCGCCTGCTCGGCTTCGTAGTACGGGTCGGAGAAGTCGACCCTCTGCTCACGCTCCGGGGTGATCGTCGAAGCGGAGGCGACCATGTCGAACTTGCCCTGGGCCACGTCGGTGAAGATCGTGTCGAAGGACGTGTCCTGGATGCTGACTTCGAGCTCGATGTCGCTGGCGATCTCGTTGACGAGGTCGATGTCGAAACCGTCGTAGTTCGGAGCCTTGCCGAACTCGAACGGCGGGAACGGAATGTCAGAACCGACGGTCAGGGTTCCGGCGGTGATCAGCTCCGAGGAGACGTCGCCGCTGGCAGCGGTAGAGCCTGAGTCACCATCGTCGTCGCCGCCGCAGGCGACAAGAACCATCGCGGCCATGACAGCCAGTGCGGACATCAGGAACAACAGGCGAGACTTCTTCGTACGCAAAATCCTCCCGGCAGGGGTCGTTGATTCGGACGGGCAACCGTGGCAGTATCGCACGGATTCGTCGATCCGCCCCGAACGGTTGGCCAAGGCACTACACTTTCTAAAGTACGACGGTACAAACGCCAAGCATACGAACTCCAGCCAGACCCCACGCGAACCGAACCCCCCTCCCGAACGGCCAGACACCATGAGCCCTTACTACGACCTCCTCAACAAGCCCTGTGGCGGCACCTTCACCGACATCGTCGACTCGATCGGCCACACGCCTCTGGTCGAGCTCTCGACGATCTCGCCAAACGAGAACGTGAAGGTCTTCGCCAAGCTCGAATCGGCCAACCCGACCGGCTCGGTCAAGGACCGCGTCGCCCGCTCGATGATGGACGCCGCCGAAGCCACCGGCGCGATCGGTCCCGGCCAGACCATCCTCGAGCCGACCTCCGGCAATACCGGCATCTCCCTGGCGATGATCTGCCGCCGCAAGCGTTATCCGCTCAAGGTCGTAATGCCCGACAACGTCACCGCCGAGCGAACTGAACTGCTGCGCATGTACGGGGCGGAGATCGTCTACTCGGAAGGCGCAAAGGGCTCCAACGGAGCGGTCGAACTCGCGCTGGAGATGGCCGCCGCCGACTCCAGCTACTACATGCCCTACCAGTACGGCAACGAAGCAAACCCCCTCGCCCACTACAACGGCACCGCGGTCGAAATCCTCGAAGAACTCGACTCGGTCGCCGCTTTCGTGGCCGGCCTCGGAACCGGCGGAACCCTGATGGGCAACGGCCGCCGACTCAAGGAGCACGATCCGGAAACGAAGATCGTCGCCGCCGAGCCGATGCAGGGCGAGCTGGTCCAGGGCCTGCGCTCGCTCGACGACGGCTTCATCCCGCCGATCATCGACCTCTCGGTCCTCGACCGCAAGATCATGGTCTCGAACCGCGACGCAATCGTCTGGACCAAAAAGCTGCTTGAAGACGAAGGCATCTTCGCGGGAGTTTCCTCCGGGGCGGTCGCAGCGATCGTCAACCGGATCGCCGGCGAAATCGACTCCGGCAACATCGTCTTCCTGATTCCCGACGGCGGCTGGAAGTACCTCTCCTCCGGCGTCTATACGAAGTCGCTCGAGGAACTCGGCGACATCGACGCCACCAACTGGTGGTAGCGGCCGAGCCTTGAAGGTCCCGCGACGTCACATCGACGAGATGATCGAGCACGCCC
>JBBRVF010000043.1:0-7915 GCA_038247145.1 Solirubrobacterales bacterium
AGTTGATCTCCGAACCGACGTCGACGTCGGCTTCGTCACAGTCGATCGAGGGCAGCAGGACACCGGTCTGGTCCTCAAAGGACAGCCTGACCTGTTTGTTCAGCTCCTCCGGGGAGACGTTATTGCCGACGCTGCAGGAGAACTCGAAGGCGGAGAGCAGCAGGAAGGCCGAAAGCACGGCACCGATCAGCACGAGACGTTTCGAATTCAACGGATGGCTCCCATTTCTGCGCGGGTTGATGCGGATAAAGCCGATGAGCGGCCTCGGGGCGAGTATACGGCGGCCGGTGGCGGCAGGTAGGGGGTCTTTCCCTGATTCAGGTCAGGTCGTCGAGCCAGGCTCCGAGGGCGCCGAGGTCTTCCGGGCCGAGGCCATGTCCCGCCAGCTCGTCCATCCTGAAAGTGACCGAAGCGCCGGAGGCCGTGAGCCGGCTTTCGAGTTCCCTGCTCTGGGCCACGGGTACCAGCGGGTCCCGTCCACCGGCGGCGATGAAGACAGAGGTGTCGCCCAGGTCCAGGTGTTCGTCCGGTTCGTAAGGAAGCATCGGCCGGAGCAGCGCCGCCCCGCCGAGCAGCCCCGGATGGCGGAACAGCAGGCTCGCCGCGATGTTTGCCCCGTTGGAGAAGCCGATCGCGATCACCCTCGCGCGATCGAAGCTGTATTCGGCAGCTGATTCGGCGACGAAGGCCGCAAGCTCGTCGGTGCGCTCGAGCAGGTCGGGAATATCCAGTCGGCCTTCGGCGTGTCGGCGGAAGAAGCGCCTCGACACCCCTCCCTCGAGCACTTTGCCGCGCGGGCTGAGCAGCGCCGATCCTGGAGCCAGCTGCCGGCCGAGCGGGACCAGGTCGTTTTCGTCGCCGCCGGTTCCGTGGAGCAGCAGCAGTGTCGTCAGGCTTCCCGACTCGTCGGTCTGTTTCTCGCCCGGCTCGAAAACATGGTCGAATTCGCCGGGTTGATTCGCAGGCTCGTCTGACATCGCGGCAATCCTATTCCCGTGCGCCCTTGGCCCCGGGACGGCCGCGATACATTGCCGGCATGGCTATCGAGGGTTTCGAGAAGGGTCAGAAGATCTGGGTCCACAATGCCGACGGCTCCAGCCGTCCGGCGATCTTCGTGGGTGAGGGTGAAAACGCGACCTTTTTCGGCGGGCCTCCCCAGTGTTATGTCGTGATGGAAGACACCAAGGAGGGTGGCGAAGTCGAACTTGACCGGGTCACCGGGCGCGACTGAAGCCACTCCTTATCCCGATCAAATTACCCTGAATTAGGCTCGCCAAAGCCAAAAGGCTTCAGTCGCCGAGGGCCGTGAGTCCATAACATTGACTTCGTGCCCCCCTCAGTCCTGTCCCCTCTCACCATGACCTCAAGCGCGGGTGATTTCCGTGGCTGAGATGTGGCGTTCGACAATCGGCAAGAAGATCATCGTCGCCGTGACCGGCACGATTCTGATCGGCTATCTCCTGCTCCACATGGCCGGCAACCTGAACTCGCTGTTCGGACCCGGCGGGGAGGAGCCCCGAATCGACTGGTACGCCGAGTGGCTCAGGACTTTCGGCGAGCCGCTGATTCCCTACGAAGGCATCGTCTGGGTGGTCCGGGCGATCCTTCTCGGCGCGATAGTCGTTCACATAGTCGGTGTGGTCCAGCTCAGGGCCCGCAACCGCGCCGCCCGCCCCGCCGCGTTTCCGGCCAAGCGCATCGGCCGCTCCTGGGAGTCCCGCCTGATGATGCTCACCGGCCTGTTGCTGCTCGCATTCATCGTCTTCCACATACTGCAGTTCACGACGCTGACGATCGATGTCACTCCCCTCGAAAAAGGCGCGCTCTACTACAACGTCTACAACGCTTTTCAGGAGTGGTATCTCGTTGCGATTTACCTAGCGGCCCTGATCTTCCTGGGGATGCATCTCCGGCATGCGATCTGGAGCCTCTGCCAGACCCTCGGCCTCGACAGTCCCGAGCGTAATCTGGGCATCCGCATGGGTGCCAACGGGCTGACTCTGGTCATCGTGGTCGGCTTCGCCCTGGTCCCGGTCCTGTTCTTCACCGGCGCCCTCGGCGAGCCGCCGGCCGAAGAGATCTCGGCTTCGCTGACAACTTTCGGAGGCAGTACCTGATGAGCACGATCCTGCTCGACCCGAAGATCCCCGAAGGCCCGATCGCGGACAAATGGCAGAACTGGCTCGACCTGCACGGTCTGGTCGGCCCCCGCAACAGGTCCGGCAAGAACGTGATCGTGATCGGCACCGGACTGGCCGGTTCTTCTGCAGCCGCCAGCCTCGCCGCCCAGGGCTTCAAGGTCAAGAGCTTCTGCTACCAGGACTCCCCGCGCCGGGCTCACAGCATCGCCGCCCAGGGAGGCATCAACGCGGCCAAGGACTTCGCCAACGAAGGCGACTCGGTGCGCCGGCTCTTCGTCGACACGATCAAGGGCGGCGACTTCCGGTCACGCGAGGCGAACGTGTGGCGACTGGCCCAGCTCTCGGAGAACATCATCGATCAGGCCGTTGCGCAGGGCGTGCCGTTCAACCGCGAGTACGGCGGATCGCTGGCCACCCGGTCCTTCGGCGGGGTTCTGGTGCAGCGCACCTTCTACTCACGCGGCCAGACCGGACAGCAGTTGATGCTCGGGGCCTACAGTGCGCTCGAGCACCAGGTCGCCGGCGGCAACGCCCAGGTCTTCAACCGCCACGAGATGCTCGACATCGTCCTGGTCGACGGAGTCGCAAAGGGCGTGATCGTGCGCAACCTGGTCACCGGTGAGATCGAGCGCCATGCCGGCGACGCAGTCGTGCTCGCCTCGGGCGGCTATACCAACGTCTATTACCTCTCGACCAACGCGATGGGCTCCAACGTCACCGCGACCTGGCGAGCCCACAAGCTTGGCGCGCTGATGGCCAACCCCTGCTTCACCCAGATCCATCCGACCTGCATCCCGCAGTCGGGCGACTACCAGTCGAAGCTGACCCTGATGAGCGAGTCGCTTCGAAATGACGGCCGGGTCTGGGTCCCGCGAAGCCCGAACGAATCGCGGCCCCCGGGGGCCATCCCCGATGCCGAGCGGCTCTACTTCCTTGAGGAGCGCTACCCGGCCTTCGGCAACCTCGCTCCGAGAGACATCGCCTCGCGCGCCGCGAAGATCGTCTGCGACGACGGTCTCGGCGTCGGCGGAACCGGTCGCGGTGTCTACCTCGACTTCCGCGACGCGATCGCCGAGAACGGCCGGGATACGATCGAGAGCAAGTACGGAAACCTGTTCGACATGTACGAGAAGATCACCGGCGACGACCCCTACGAGACTCCGATGATGATCTACCCGGCCCCGCACTACGCGATGGGAGGGCTGTGGGTCGACTACGAACTGCAGACCACGATCCCCGGTCTTTTCGCGATCGGCGAAGCCAACTTCTCCGACCACGGTGCCAACCGGCTCGGGGCCAGCGCCCTGATGCAGACCCTGGCCGACGGTTACTTCGTCGCCCCGCATACGGTCACCGACTACATGACCCGGTCGGGCGACCCGGTCGGCACCGACGACTCCGCCTTCGACACCGCGCAGGACCGGGTCGAGAGCCACATCGCCGCGCTCGTCGACGTCGGAGGCAGCACCGTCGCCCAGGACTTCCACCGCGAGATGGGCAACGTGATGCTCGACAAGTGCGGCATGTCGCGGACCGCCGAAGGCCTGACCGAGGCCCTGGCAGAAGTGCGACGGATCAAGGGCGAGTTCTGGTCCGACCTGCGGGTCGACCCCGGGGTCGAGGAACTCAACCAGAGCCTCGAGTACGCGAACCGGGTCTCGGATTTCCTCGAGCTGGGAGAGCTGATGTGCCACGATGCTCTGAGGCGCGAGGAATCGTGCGGCGGCCACTTCCGCGAAGAACACCAGACCCCCGACGGCGAGGCGCTCAGAGACGACGAGCACTTCGCCAAGGTCACGGCCTGGGAGTACCGCGGCGACGAGGGCGATCCGGTCCCCCACGACGAACAGCTCAACTTCGAAGACGTAAAGCTGGCAACAAGGAGCTACAAGTGAACTTCAAGCTCGTCATCTGGAGACAGCACGGACCCGATCAGCAGGGCGAGTTCGAGACGCACGAGGTCACCGATATCGACCCCGAGGCTTCATTCCTCGAGATGCTCGATCAGCTGAACGCCCGGCTCGGCCGCGAGAAGAAGCGCACGGTCGCCTTCGACAGCGACTGCCGCGAAGGAATCTGCGGCTCCTGCGCACTGGTCATCGACGGTACCCCCCAAGGGCCGCAGCAGGTGACCTCATGCCAGACCTACATGCGTGACTTCGTCGACGGCGCGACGATCAAGGTAGAGCCTTACCGGGCCAACGCGATGCCGGTGATCCGCGACCTGGTCGCCGACCGCTCGGCGCTCGACCGGGTGATCCAGGCCGGCGGCTACATCAATACGACCACCGGACCCCAGCCGAACCCGAATGCGATGCCGATCGCCCCCGAGATACAGGAGCGGGCAATGGACGCCGCCATCTGCATCGGCTGCGGCGCCTGCGTCGCCGCCTGCCCCAACGGCTCGGCGATGCTGTTCACCGGCGCCAAGGTCACCCACCTCAACCTGCTGCCCCAAGGTCAGCCCGAGCGAGCCAACCGCGCTTTCAACATGGTCAACCAGATGGACGAAGAGGGCTTCGGAGGCTGCACCAACTTCGGAGAGTGCGCAAGGGTCTGCCCGCAGGAGATCTCACTTGACGTGATCGGCATGCTCAACCGCGAGTACCGCAAGGGAGTCGCCGCCCAGAAGCCGAAGCACCGCGCAAAGATGACCGCCCAGTAGGCCCCGTCCGCCGCCCCTGCCCCGGATCGATCCGTCAGCAAATTGCTGAGCAATCGATCGAAGAATCCCTTCCCGTCCATGCTTGCCTGCGGCAGAAAGGCCGATCAGTCGTCTGTGAGGGCGGCCACGTCCTGGAGATCCAGTTCCCGGCCGTGGGCGAGTTTCATCCTGATCAGGTCGTCCAGTCCGACCACCGGAATCTCGGTGCTTCCCAGCGTGATCCTCAGGACATCAGCCGAGAGGTCGTCGAATTCGCGGCCTCCGGGCACTTCATGCATGACATCGATGTTTCCGTCACGGGTAGTGAACTGCCAGATCGTCGAGCGGGGCAACATGGATCCTGTGATCTCTTCGTCCTCGTATCCAGGGTTGAGGACGGCCGCTCCCATCGCGTTCAGGGCTCCGGCCAGGCGGGTCAGGTTGGCCGGATCGTGTCTCGGGATCAGGTCGGCGTCGTTGGTCATTCGCACATGGCCATGGGTCTGCACGGCGATTCCACCGACCAGGATGTAGTCGACCTCGAATTCCTGCAGCGTTTCAAATATGCGCTCGGCATCGAGGACCGGGTCATCGGCCACGTCCGCCCGTCCCTTCCGGCGGCGCTGAGGTTCCCTGACTGGCGGCCGCGGTCTCGCCCGCCTCGCGGATCCTGCCCGCGGTGCGGTTCCAGGAGACCGCGAGCGCGAGTCGCTCCTGCGGCGGGCGCTTGCCCATCGAACTGCGGTGAAGGGGGTCGTAACTTCGCTCCAACGGCACCGGTCCGAACTCGAGGGTTTCTCCCATTGCGTTCAGCAGCAGCTCCATCGTCTCGATCGTGGGCGACACCTCGTCCCGCTCCAGCCGGCTGATTGCCGACTGCCGGGTCCCGGCGCGCAGGGCCAGCCGCTGCTGACTCAGGCCATGGCGCTTTCGCGCCTGCCGGATGATCGAACCGGGACTCGAAGTAGGATCCATGGAAAAATTATACCGAAAAAGTGATGTTGTCTCAGAAACTTCGCCGGTTTCGGGCATGGTTCTGGCTGGCCGGAGACCCGATCAACTCTGCCGCCTTGCTCAGCAGGAGAAAGCCAGGCTAGACGCCGAGGGAGCGGCCGACGATCTCTTTCATGATCTCGGTCGTGCCGCCATAGATGCGGGTGACACGGTTGTCG
This sequence comes from Solirubrobacterales bacterium, assembly GCA_038247145.1. Taxonomy (GTDB): domain Bacteria; phylum Actinomycetota; class Thermoleophilia; order Solirubrobacterales; family 70-9; genus 67-14. The sequence goes on from JBBRVF010000043.1 coordinate 5,958, forward strand.
GCCCAGGCGCGGGCGATCGGGTATTCGAGCATGTAGCCGTATCCGCCATGGAGCTGTACGCATTCGTCGATCACCCGGCCGCAGAGCTCGGTCGTCCACCACTTGGCCGCGGCGGCGTCTTCGACCGAGAGCTTGCCGGCGTTCAGCGCGATAACGCATCGGTCCTGGTAGACGGTTGCGATGTCGATCTCGGTCTTCATCTCGGCCAGCTTGAAGCGCGAGTTCTGGAAGGAACCGACCGGCTTGCCGAAGGCGGTGCGCTCCTTGACGTACTCCAGCGTCCAGTCCAGTGCCGCCTGGGCGGAGGCGACCGCGGCGATCGCGATCGAGAGCCTCTCCTGGGCCAGGTTGAAGACGAGGTACTTGAAGCCGTCACCTTCATTGCCGAGCAGGTTTGCCTCAGGCACTGGCACCTCGTTGAAAAACAGCTCGGCGGTGTCCTGGGAGTGCATTCCGACCTTGTCGAGGTTGCGCCCCCTCTCGAAACCGTCCATGCCGCGCTCGATGATCATCAGCGACATGCCGCGGTGCTTTTCCTTGGGGTCGGTCTTGACCGCGGTGATCACCAGGTCGGCGTTGATGCCGTTGGTGATGAAGGTCTTGGAGCCGTCAACGACGTAGTGGTCGCCGTCCTTGATTGCCTTGGTTGACATCGAGGCGAGGTCGGAGCCGATTCCCGGTTCGGTCATCGCCACTGCCGTGATCAGGCTGCCGTCGACGATGCCGGGCAGCCAGCGCTCGCGCTGCTCCTCGGTGCAGTACTCGAGGAAGTAGGGCAGGCAGATGTCGTTGTGGAGAGACATGCCGAGGATGCTGCCGATCACGCCGGCATAGGAACCCTCCTCGACGATCACCTGGTTGAAGCGGAAGTCGTCGAGGCCTAGCCCGCCGTACTCCTCGGGCGCAGCCATCGCCAGCATGTTCTTCTCGCCCGCCTTCGCGAACAGCTCGCGGGGTACAGTTCCATCCTCCTCCCACTGTTCGAAGTTGGGAGAGATCTCGTCGGCGATGAAGCGTCGTACGCTGTCGCGGAAGTCGTCGTGTTCAGGCTCAAAAATCTCTCGGTCCATCGGCCGGACTCTATTTGAAGAGGAGTTTTCAGGAAATGAAGTCAAGCTCAGCAATCGTCTTCGGAGGCGCATCGGGACTCGGCGAAGCCGCCGCCCGGGAACTCGCCTCGGCCGGCCACAAGGTCACTATCGCCGACCTCAACGAAGAAAAAGGCGTGGCAATCGCCGAAGAAATCGGAGTCGACTTCATTCAGGCCGACGTGACCAGCGAGGACTCGGTCAAGGCGGCTATCGAGGCTGTCGCGGGTGCCGAGGGTGGCCTTCGAATCTGCGTCAACTGCGCCGGGGTCGGTGCCGCCGGCCGGATCGCCAGCGAAAAGCACGGAGCAGCCCCGCTGGCCGGCTACGAGTGGGCGATCAACATCAACCTGATGGGCACGATCAACGTTCTGCGCCTGGCCGCCGAGTCGATGATCGGCAACGAGCCGGACGAGCGCGGCGATCGCGGGGTGTGCATCAACACCGCCTCAATCGCCGCCTATGACGGCCAGATCGGCCAGACCGCCTATGCCGCCTCCAAGGGCGGGGTCGTCGGCCTCACCCTCCCTGCCGCCCGCGACCTTTCGCGCGAGGCGATCCGGGTGATGACCATCGCACCCGGCCTTTTCGACACACCTTTGCTCGCCCTGCTGCCCGAGGAGGCCCGCAAGGCCCTCGGCGACGGTGTACCGCACCCGCCCCGTCTCGGCCGGCCCGACGAGTTCGGTGCCCTCGCCCTCCACATCGTCGAGAACCAGATGCTCAACGGTGAAGTGATCCGCCTCGACGGCGCCCTGAGGATGGCCCCGAAGTAACCGGTCGCGGGCCGCTGCCGGGGATCGTGGTTGCTGGTCGACCACGATCCCCAGCAGCGCAGCCGTGAGCGCGCCCGGCTGCCGTGCCTCACCG
>JBBRVF010000044.1:0-7854 GCA_038247145.1 Solirubrobacterales bacterium
CCGGCGGCTGCCAAGGATGAAAGCGCCGGCGAGGACAAACCAGGCAAGCAGCGGGAACAGCATCGCCGTTCCTTTGCTCTCACCAACCTGGCGGTAGCGCCCTTCGAGTGCGGCGAGGGCGTCGTAGTCCAGCTCTCCCCCGGACTCGATCTCGAGGCCGGTCATCGCGGGCGGGATTTCCAGGTCGAAATGCCCGAGAAGGGTCGGGGCCAGATCCGTGCTGAGCACGAATCCCGGGGTGCGGGTGCTGGCCGAGTCGAGCATTCCGCGGAAGCCCGGTCCGGCGATCGCGATCGCGAGCTGCTCCCCACTTTCCGCCGGCGGCCTTTCGATGACGATCATCAGCTCACCCCGGCTGCGTCGCTGCGACAGCGCCGCCGCCTTGGCGAGTGTGGCGGTCGAGATCGTCACCGCGGCGTCGCAATCAGGCCCCGGACAGGCCCTGGGGGCCAGACTCAGGCGCCCGCTCCGGGCGACAACCGTCAGCCCCGAAGAATCCGAGCGGTCAGCAGGTCCGGCCACCCCGGGAACCAGACCGTTCCGGCGCAACTCCGTGGCCAGCAGGCCGGGCTTTATGTCAATTCCTGCACCGTCAGCTCTGAGCAGGGTGTTTTCCCATCCACGAACGAAGGGCGGCGAAACGATCACGGTGTTCAACGGGGTGTCATATTTACTGTCAAACGCCCGTGAACCCTGGCTGACGTCGAGCCAGGTCTGCTCCGGCTCGACCTCGCCCAGGCCCGGGCTCATCAGCCCTATTGCGGCACTTTCGATCACGTCGAGGTCCTCCGGAAGGATCCCGCCGGGCACGACCAGGATGCTGGCCCGCGGCGCATAGATGTCGTAGGCCGCCAACGGCGCGGCGAGTGAGCGGCCGGGCGCGAGGAGACAGGCGACTGCGATGGCCAGCGCCACAGTCGTTATTTTGACTGCCACGATGGCCGACCTCCTGAATGACGCGCTCGTCCCGACCACGCCGCCAACGATACGGGCTGTGAGTGGTCCGAACCCTGGGATCGAGTCGTCACCGGACGCTTGCCAACGAGCGAAAAGACTCCCGTGGAGCTGACCAGCGCCGCTACGACCGAGGATTTTGCCCCGTCGGGCGAGCTGCGAATCGCCTTCGACCGGTTCGGCGACCCCGACGCTCCGGCGCTGCTGGTGATCCCGGGGCTTGGAGCCCAGATGATCTACTGGGACGTCGAACTCTGCGGGATGCTGGTCGAGAGAGGCCTCCAGGTGATCAGGATGGACAACCGGGACTGCGGTCGCTCGAGCGTGCTGAAAGACCAGGGCGTTCCGGGAACCCTGCCGATGCTGCTCGGGTTGCCCCGTCAGCTCCGCTACGGGCTTCACGACATGGCCGATGATGCTGTGGCGGTTCTCGACCATCTGGGGATCCCAAAGGCCCACGTCCTCGGCTTCTCGATGGGCGGAATGATCGTCCAGACAATGACCATCCGGCATCCAGACAGGGTTTCATCAATGTGTTCGATGATTTCGCGGACCGGATCGCGCCGCGACGCCCTGCCCGGCCTTCGTGAGATTGTCGCCCTCTTCCGAAGCCGGCCGACAACCCGCGACGACTATGTCAGACGGATGGAGATGCTCTCGGAGGCGATCGGGTCGAAGGCGTATCCGACCGATCCGGAGAGGCTGCGAACCCTCGCCGAGATCGGTTGGCAGCGCGGGGTCCACCCGGACGGCACCGCCCGGCAGCTTCACGCGATCAACTGCCAGCCGGACCGGACCCGCGACCTCGGGCGGGTAGAGGTCCCGACCCTGGTCATCCACGGCTCGGCCGACCGGCTCGTCTTCCCCCGGGGCGGCCGGGCGACCGCAAGGGCTGTCCCCGGCGCCAAGCTACGGGTCTACGACGGCATGGCCCACGATCTGCCCGCACAGCTCTGGCCCCAGTTCGCGGCCGAGATCGAAGCAAACGCGAACCGTTCGCTCTAGGATCGTCAGTCCATTGAGCCGTCCGGGAACCCCAGAAAACCCCCTGCGCATCGCGATAATCGGCGCCGGCCCCTCGGGCTTCTACGCGGCAGACCAGATCATCCGTGACCCCGATACCGAGGCCCAGGTGGACCTGTTCGACCGACTCCCCACCCCCTACGGCCTGGTCCGCGGTGGCGTCGCCCCGGACCATCCGAAGATCAAGTCCGTGACCCGTGTATACGAGCGGACCGCTTCGAAGGAGGGTTTCAGGTTCTTCGGCAACGTCGAGGTAGGCCGCGACCTCGCGATCGAGGATTTCGAGCGCCACTACCACGCCATCTTTTACACCTTCGGCGCCGAGGCCGACCGCGAGCTGGGAATTCCCGGTGAAGACCTTCCCGGCAGCTACGCCGCTACCGCCTTCGTCGGCTGGTACAACGCCCACCCCGACTACGCCGACCGCGACTTCGGGCTCGGGGTGGTCAAGCGGGCCGTGGTCATCGGCAACGGCAACGTGGCCATGGACGTCAGCCGGATGCTGGCCCTCGACGGTGCCGAACTCCGACGCACCGACATCGCCGACCACGCAATCGAAGTCCTCGACGCCAGCGGGATCGACGAAATCGTCGTGCTCGGCCGTCGTGGACCGGCCCAGGCAGCCTTCACCAATCCCGAGATCAAAGAGCTCGGCGAGCTCGAAGAAGCCGACGTCATCGTCGATCCCGTCGAAGTCGAACTCGATCCCGCCAGCCGGGCCTGGGTCGACTCCGATGAAGCCGGCAAGACCGCCAGGGTCAACGTCGAAATCGTCGAGCAGTACGCCGAGCGGGCTCCCCAGGGCAGGCCGAAGAAGATCAAGCTGCGTTTCCTCGCCTCGCCGGTCGAGATCCGCGGGGGCGAGCGGGTCGAGAGCATCGTAGTCGGCCGAAACGAGCTGGTCATGGACGAAGGCTCACTGCGGGCCCGGGACACCGGCGAGCGCGAGGAGATCGACTGCCAGCTGGTGCTGCGCTCGGTCGGCTATACCGGGGTGCCGCTTCGCGGCGTGCCGTTCGACGAAAAGAAAGGCACGATCCTCAACCAGGAAGGCCGGGTCCTCGAGTCCCATGGCGGCGAGCATCGGACCGGCCACTATACGGCCGGCTGGATCAAGCGCGGCCCGTCCGGCGTGATCGGCACCAATAAGAAAGACGCCCAGGAGACGGTCAACCACCTGCTCGCCGATGTCGCCGAAGGTCTCCTGCTCGAGCCGGTGGACCCCGGCCCCGAGGCGATGGAGAACCTGCTCGCAGAGCGCAAGGCGAACTTCGTCAGCTTCAGCGGCTGGCAGAAGATCGACCACGCCGAGGTGACTCGGGGCGAGCCCCACGAGCGGCCACGGGTCAAGTTCGTGCAGATCGACGAAATGCTGGGCGTGGCCTCGGAAAACGACCGGAAGGACGACTGAAATGGCAGCGGACCTCAAGGAGCTGAGCGGGATGATCGAAACAGCGCTGCCTGGCTCGACGGCGCTGGTGGTCGACGAGACCGGCACCGGGGACCACCTCCGGGCCGAGGTCAGCGCGCCCCAGTTCGAAGGACTGAGCCGAATCAACCAGCACCGTCTGGTCAAAGCCGCGGTGCGGGACCGCTTCGACGACGGCACGATCCACGCGCTCACGATCAAGGTGATCGACTGAAGTTCGGCTCCGGCGGCGAGCCGCCCTGGCCGATGTTCTAGCATCACCCTCATGGCCGATCCGGAACTGACTGAACGTGTCCAGGAGTTGATCTCCGAGAACCCCGTCCTGCTCTTCATGAAGGGCACCCCGAGCGCCCCGCGCTGCGGTTTCTCGATGAGAACGGTTCAGGTCCTCGACCAGATGGGTGTCGAATACGGCGCCATCGACGTGCTGCCTGCCCTCCAGCCGCTGCGCGAGATCACCACCGAGATCTCCGACTGGGAGACCTTCCCCCAGCTCTATGTCGGCGGTGAACTGCTCGGCGGCAGCGACATCGTCGAGGAAATGTTCGCCAATGGGGAACTGGCCGAGAAGCTCGGAGTCGAGCAGCCGGAGATTCCCGAACCGGCCGACGAGCCGCAGAGCGCCCAGGACCTTCCCGCCCAGAGCCCGCCGCTGAAGATCGAAGGCAGCTGAAGGCAGCCCGCGCCGATGCGCGGGTCCTCAGTAGCCCTGCTCGCCGAAGATATCCGCGGTACGGTCGGCGGCACGGCCGCTGAAGGCGGGTGAGAAGCCCGAGAGCCGCAGCTTGCCGGATGAAGTCCGGCGAACGGTGGCGCTGTAGACCTTTCCTGGCACGACCGACGAGAGCTTGAACTTCTCAGGTACCACGATGGTGATCTGCGCTTCGAGCAGCCCGAGGCTGTCAGCCGCCATCACGAAGCTCGCCTCGGCCTCGTCGATGCTCAGCACCTTTCCGGTCAGCTCGATCGAGGCGGCGGTTTCGTCGAGCAGTTCCACCGATACCGCCCTCAGCCCAAAGTCGGGCCTGGGCTGGTCCGCAGTCTCTTCCGGCACCGGATCCGACTCCGCCGGATCCACCGCCTGCACCGATCGGGGCCGGGCCGACTTCAGCTGCTCGGATTCCTGCTCCCGATCGAGGATCGACAGCTCCAGCCGAACCCACTGACCTTCGAGGTCGAGGTTCTCGTCGGCTGAAGCCGACTGCAGCGATGTATCGACGAGATCGTCAAACACCTCTTCCCCGTCGAGGGGCAGCGACGTACCCCTGTTCGAAAGGACGATCACGCCGATTTCCGGGTCCGCGTAGCTGATCATCCCTTTCACAGTGGCCCGCTTGCGTGTTCTCAGGGTGGAGCGCCCGCCGGATTCCGCGAAGGTGCCGTTGGCGAGGGGCAGGACACTGGTCGAGATCGATTCGCCGACGCCGGGCGGTGCGTCCCCGAAGACGGTCTGCAGGTTGCCATCACTGTCGGCAATCGAAAATGACTTTCCATTGACCGAAGCAGCCAGGACGGTTCCTGAGATCGGGAGGGTCTGGCCTTCCGGCTCGGTGGGCGTGGGATCGGGGGTCGGAGCAGGGTCGGGGGTCGGCGGAGGAGCTGGCGACGGAGGCGGCTCGACAGGGACCGGCTCCGGTACGGGCGCAGGGGCAACCGGTGCCGCAGCCAGGGTCGTTGGTGCCGGTGCAGGGGCGGTCGAGCTACCGCCGCCCGAATCCGAACCCGCCGGTGCGGCGAGCACGGGCAGAATGTCGGTCGAATCCTCGCTGTCGTCGACCAGCGGGTCGATCGGCACCTGGGCGACCTGCGGAGTGATCACAGGGAATATGCGACCGGCAGTGCCGAGTCCCGGGCCGATCGCCAGGCCAAGTACAAGGCCGACCGCCAGGGTCGCCAGGCCCATCGCCAGCAGTTCGTCCCGCTCGGGCACCCGGATTCGGACCGGAAGCCTCGGGCCGGCTACCGGCGGCGGGGCTTGGCGAACGGCAGGCGCCGGCCGCCCCGGTTGCCGCTCAGCCGGCACCCGGGTCCGGTCCGTCGTCAGGCGTCTGCGCGGGCACCCGTTCGTATGTCGGGATCTCTACCGCTCCGGCGAACGGGGGCCTCATGACAGGCGCTGCATCGGGCGCCGGTTCGGAATCGAAGGCCGGGACGGGCTCGACCGGTGGCATCGGCTCGGACTCGGCCGGCTCGGGCGCCTCGGCTGCCTGAGCGACTTCCTCGGTCGGAGCCGGCGCGGGCTCGGCCGGCTGGACCAGTTCGGTCACCGGCGTGGGCTCAGAGACCGGAGGCGGTGCGGCAACCAGAGCCGGGCGGGCGGTGGTTTCGAACAGGTTGCGCCCGCATCGCCAGCAGTAGATTGCACCCTGCGCGTGAAGCGAGCCGCATCCGGCACAGGCTCCGGCCGCACCGGCCCGCTCGAGCCTTGCCATGCGCTCGATCTCGGCCAGTTCGGCATCGACGATCTGCAGACGGGCAGCCATACCGGCAAGCACATCGAGCCGGAAGTAATCCCGAGCCGCCATCTCGTATGCCGCACCGCCGAGATCCCACTGCATCTCTGTGAAGCGCGCACGCAGTTCTTCCCGGCGCTCCTCCAGCCTGGTCATCGGCTTGGCAGCCTCGGCCAGCTGCTCGGGGGTCGGTTGATTTCTCCTGGTGAGCTTTGACGGAATCATTCGATCAACCGAGCTCAACCGCGTTGCCGCCGGCGCCCGGCGCCTTGTCGTCCGTCGGCGGTGCCTTGCCGGTCGTCTCGATGGTCGGGGGCAGCTTCTGCTGAAGCTCCTGGTAGTCCTCGGCGTCGGCGTCGTTGATCGCCTTCAGATCCTCGTCGCTTGCCTTGACTGCCTTGTCCGGATCTTGGGCCGCCGGATCCTCGCTGATCAGCGAATTGCCTCCGCCTCCGCCACCGTCGTCGCCACCTCCACCACCTCCTCCACCGCCACCGCCACCGGTGCTGACGGTCGAGCTGACCTCGATCACCTGGGCGTCGGGGAAACTTCCGGAGAGGCCTCCGAGAGCCTTCTCGGCATCAGCCTTGCTGTCGTAGACGCCGGAATAGAAGACGTAGTTGCCACCGGGCAGGCTCGCGTACTCGTCCGAGTCAAGCGCTCCGACCTCCGGGGCCCCCTGAGTGAGCAGATCTGATTTGGTCGCTTCCACGGCGGCACCATCGGTCGAATCGTTGGGGAGGGTCGCGATCTCGATCGTGAAGCCGTCCTTGCCCGACGGCCAGTCCGCCTGAAAGCTGACGTTGACCTCGGTATTGGTTCCGCCGCTGGTTTCCGGGGTCGCCGCTGTGGTTGGCACGCCGGTCGCAGCCACGACGGGCGCCTGGGATTCGGTGCCGCCCAGCCTGCCGACGATCACGCCCAGCAGCAGGATCACCGCGAAAGCCGCGAGTCCGCCCGCTGCCATCAGGGGGGTGACCTCACGCACCGGCCGCGGATCTTCGGGGTAAGGACTTACGAACGGGACCGGTGCCGGCGGGATCGGCGGTGGGCTCTCACCCTTCGGAATCCCGTCGCTCATGTATTCGTTGAAGTCAACCCTCGGCTCGCCCTTGCGCTTGCCGCAGTCGAGGCAGTAGCGCTGATTGGCGGCCATTGTCTGCCCGCAACCGGTACAGCGCACCGGGGTCCCCGCCGCGGGCGCGATTGTCGTCTGTTCGCTCATTTCCCTGTTTCTCCTTATTCGAATTTCGAAGGCGGAGCGAATACCTCGATATTCGCGCCTTTCGGATCGCCGATAAAATAGATCCGGTACGGCTCTGACTTGCCGTCGGTCTTCAGCTTTGGAATCAGTCCGCGCCCGGCCGCCACGACCTTGCCACCCTCGGTCGCGACCGCGTAAATCAGCAGGTCGATCTGTTCGACATCTGACTTGTTGCTCACCGTTCCGGTCACGTTCGTTCCGGAGACCGGGTCCAGCTCGACGTTCGGGGCGGATGCCTCGATTTCCGGAAGGTCGCCGGAGGGCTTGACGTCGGACTGGCCGATCGTGATGTCCGCCGACTTTGGCTTCTGAGTCACCAGGACCTGATCGTTGACCCACCAGGTTTCGCTCTGGCCCTCGACCAGCGGAATCTGAATCAGGCCTTTCTCCAGACCCTTCGTATCGTTCTTGTAGATCGATTTGCCCTTGCTGTTCTTGACATCGAGAGCGACCGGGATGTTCGCCTGGCTCTCGGGAGAGCTGTTCTTCAATCGCAGTACGACGGCGCTGCCGTACTGGTCGGTCAGCAGCGTCTGGTCGGTGATTTCCACCGCCTGGTTGGCCGATCCGATCTTGATCTTCTCGACCTTGGCCGCAAGGCCAACAACATTTCTGCCGAACTCGGCACCGCCGTCAATGTGATGCAGATGGTGTTCGGCAACCGTGGTGACGACTCCGCCACCGGTGTGCTCTTCACCCGCAACCCCTCCACCGGCGCCAAGGAGCTCTAC
>JBBRVF010000045.1:0-7659 GCA_038247145.1 Solirubrobacterales bacterium
GATCGCCTTGCGCAGCATGTCGGTCCGCAGCGAATCGACGTAGGCGAGGACCAGCTTCTTCTTCATCTAGCGCAGTACGCGCAGGCCGGCATGCTTGCGGTCGGCCCGGCGATTGCGCGAGATCGCGAGCCAGACAATGGCGATCGCCGGGAGGATCGCGATCGGCGGAAAGACCATGCTCGCCACCGCGATGACCAGCGCGACGATGATCGTTATGAAGGTCAGCGCGGCCGTACCTCCCCGGCGTGTAGCACCGGCGATAACGCCGCTGAAGACCGCGCAGGAGAGGCCGGCAAACAGGGCGGAGGAGATCATCGCCAGCAGGGTGACGCCGTCGAAGACCGCAGCCGCGAAGTATCCAAAAGCGAGCCCGATCACCACGGCAAGCAGGGTCATGCGGCCACGGGCCGCCCCTTCCAGACCGGTCGTACCGGAGAACATCCCGACCGCAATGCCGATTCCGGCGGCAAGGCAGATTGTTTCGAATGAGCCGATACAGGCAGAATAGAAGGATGGCCGCGCCTCCACCTCCCCGCCGCTCCCAGATCCGCAGCCGGGACCTCGAACGCTACGCCGGGCTGTTCGCCAAACGGACCCGGGTGATGAGGTCTTCGGCGATGCGCGACATGATGGCGATCACCGCCCGGCCCGAGGTCATCTCCCTGGCCGGCGGCCTGCCGGACACTTCGACCTTCCCGCCAGAAGCCTTCGCCGCGGAAATGGACCGGATCACGAAGACCGCGGTCGCCGAAGTCCTCCAGTACGGGCCGACCGAGGGGATCGACCTGGTCCGCGAACAGATCGCCGGTGTGATGGCGGCCGAGGGCATGCGGGTGGACGCCAACGACGTCACGGTCACGACCGGAGGCCAGCAGGCGATCGATCTGATCACCAAGGTCCTGATCGACCCCGGCGACATTCTGATCTGCGACGCGCCGACCTACCCCGGGGCAATCCCGACCTTCTGTTCCTATGAAGCCGACGTCATCCAGATCGAATGCGACGAAAACGGCATGAGGATCGACCTGCTCGAGCAGACTCTGGCCGATCTTGCGGCTCGCGGCCGCCGGCCGAAGTTCATCTACTCGGTGCCGACTTTCCAGAACCCGGGAGGAGTGACCCTCTCGCTCGAGCGGCGGCGGCGGCTGGTCGAGATCGCCCGGGAGAACGAGATCCTGGTGGTCGAGGACAACCCCTACGGGCTGCTGCGCTACGAGGGCGAGACCCTGCCGACGCTCTACAGCCTCGACGGTGGCTCCTACGTGGTATATCTCGGAACCTTCTCGAAGATCCTTTCTGCCGGCCTCCGGATCGGCTGGGTCGTAGCGCCGACCCCGATCCGGGAAAAAGTCGTGCTCGGAAAGCAGGCGGCGGACCTCTGCACCTCGACCCTGACCCAGAACTTCGCCGGCGAGTACTTCCGCAAGGGCCGCTGGCAGGAATACGTCGACGACCTGATCGGCATCTACCGCAGCCGGCGCGACGCGATGGTCGGCGCGATGGCGGAGTACTTCCCCCACGGAGCGACCTGGACCCGGCCCGAAGGCGGCCTGTTCGTCTGGGCGACCATGCCCGAGGTGATCAATACCGAAGACCTCCTGGCCAAGGCCCTGACCAAGTCGGTGGCTTTCGTCCCGGGGACGGCTGCGTACGTCGACGGACGCGGGGTCAACTCGATGCGGCTCAACTTCAGCGGCGTAACCGAGGATCGCATCATCGAAGGCATCCGCCGGATCGGCGAAGCGGCGAGCGAGCAGATGTTCCTCTACGAGACGATGACAAGCGAGCTGCTGCTGCCCCGGATCGACGACCGGGACGAACCCGACGGAGACCGATCGTGAAGGTCGCCCTGCTGCAGGGGGGCCGTTCGCTGGAGCGCAGCGTCTCGCTGCGCTCGGGCGGCCGGGTCGCCGAAGCCCTGCTCGAGCTCGAACACGAAGTCGAAGCGATGGACCTCGGCCCCGACCTCGTTTCACGGCTGGGCAGCTTCGCGCCCGATGTCGCTTTCATCGCCCTCCACGGCATCGAAGGCGAAGACGGCACGGTGCAGGCCCTGCTCGAGCTTCTGGACATTCCCCATACCGGGCCCGGCGTCGCCGCCTGCCAGCGCTGCATGGACAAGAGCCTCGCCAAGTACGTCTTCCGCGAGCAGGGCATCCCGACCCCCGCCTGGGTCACCTACAGCGAAGCCTCGATCCGGGACTTCGGTGCCGCCTCGACCTTCTCGCGAGCGGTCGGCGCGGTCGGCCTGCCGCTGGTCGCAAAGCCGGCTTCGGGGGGATCGTCGCTCGGGATCAAAGTCGTGACCTCGGAGGATGCGATCCCGGCTGCCCTGATGACCGCGCTCAGCTACGACGACCGCGCCCTACTGGAGTCCTGGGTCAGCGGCCGTGAGCTGGCCGTCTCGGTCCTCGGCGACGAGGTATTGCCGATCGTCGAAGCGATCCCCACCGGCAGCAACGCCTACGACTTCGCGGCCCGTTATGAAATCGGCGGGGCCGAGTTCGTATGCCCGGCCGACCTGCCCGAAGAAACCGGTGCCGAGGTCGAACAGATCGCCCTGCGGGCCCACGAGGCCCTCGGCTGCTCCGGCTTCTCGCGTGTGGATTTGATCCTCGGGGAGCAAGGGCCGCAGGTTCTCGAGGTAAACGCGATCCCCGGGCTGACCGAAACCTCTCTCCTGCCCCAGGCGGCCGAAGCTGCCGGAGTCGGCTTCAACGAGCTGATCGAGAAGATCCTCGGTCTGACCTGCTGAGGCTTCAGGAGCCCTGGAGGAAGTCTTCGGGCGAGATGTCGTCGAGGAAGTCCTTGAATTTCTCGACAACCTGCTCGTTGTCCTCTTCGCCCTGGTCGAACTCGATCGAGGACTCGTCGATCACCTCTTCCGCGACGAAGATAGGCACTCCCAGTCGGACCGCGATCGCCAGGGCATCGGACGGTCGAGAGTCGATCTCGACCTCGCTGCCGTTGGCCGAGAGCGTGATGCTGGCGTAGAAGGTGTTATCGCGGAGTTCAGTGATCGAGATGCGCTCGCATTTGCTCTCGACCTGGTCGAGCATGTCGACCATCAGGTCGTGGGTCATCGGGCGAGGAGTGTCGGCGCCCTGAAGCTTCATCAGGATCGCCGCTGCTTCGGGGTGGCCGATCCAGATCGGCAGAAAGCGGTTGTCGTCAACCGTCTTGAGCAGCACGATCGGCTGCTTGCCGACCATGTCGAAACTGACCCCGTAGATCTGCATTTCGCGCATAGACGCCGATTATATGGAGAGGGTCGGGAGGCTCCCGCCGAGGGGATCGCTGCCGGCCGGAAAGGCAGTCGATCTGCCTCCCGGAGCAATGGGCGATCCTGGATTCGAACCAGGGACCTCATCCTTATCAGAGATGCGCTCTAACCAACTGAGCTAATCGCCCGGGCAAAGATCGTGGATTCTACCGTGGTCAGCCGAGCTTGTCGGCCAGACCCGCGGCCTGCTCGAAGTCCGCGACTTGAATCTCGATCGCGAGTCCGTCTGCCCGCGGCCGGATCTTCACCGGCAGGTCCAGTCCGACCTCCAATTTCTCGGTGAGTCCGGCCAGGGCTTCTTTCTCTTCGGCGGTGAGGGACGGTTTGTGTCCCCCCTTGTTCTGCTTCTTCGACGAGACCGACCGGGCCTCCTGCTCGGTCTTGCGGACCGACCATCCTCCGTCCCTGGCCAGCCTGGCCAGTCGGCGGCGGCCATCGTTATCGCTCACCTGGAGCACGGCGCGGCCGTGACCCTCGCTGAGTTCGCCGGTCTCGAGCATCTCGAGCACGTCGTCGGGCAGGTCGAGCAGCCGGATCAGGTTGGAAATCTGCGGCCGGCTGCGGCCGACACGACGGCCGAGATCCTCTTTGGTCAGGCCGAGATCCTCGACCAGGGCGGCGCAGGCTCTTGCCTCTTCGACCGGGTTCAGGTCTTCCCGGACCATGTTCTCGATCAGCGCGACCTCGAGCCGATCGGCTTCGTCGGAGTCCCGCACTACCACCGGAACGGTCTCCAGCCCAGCCATCCCGGCTGCCTTCCACCGGCGCTCGCCTGCGATAAGTTCGTAACTATTGCTACTAACTTTCCGGACGATCAACGGCTGAACTACGCCGCTGGCCAGAATCGATCCGGAAAGGGCTTCCAGCGCGGTTTCATCGAACCGCCGGCGCGGCTGATCCGGGTTGGGCTTGATTTCCGCCACTGGCAGCTCGGTGACATCAGGGGCCGAAGGGGTATCCGGGAGGATCGCGCCGAGGCCCCGTCCCATGCCACGCCTCTCAGCCACGGGTCTGCACCTCGTTCGCCAGGGCAATGTAGGCGGCAGATCCGCGAGAGGTCGGGGCGTAGTCGGTGATCGGGATGCCGTAGCTCGGTGCCTCGGCCAGGCGGACCGTACGCGGGATCACGTTCCGGTAGACGTCGTCGCCGAAGTGCTCACGCAGGTCTCTCTCCACATCCTGTGCCAAGCGGGTCCTTTCGTCATGCATTGTCACGACGACTCCGGACAGCCCCAGGTCGGGGTTGAGTTCCCGCTGGACCGTCGCCATCGTCGCTCTGAACTCTGCCAGTCCTTCCAGCGCCAGGTACTCGGCCTGTACCGGCACGATCACCCGGTCGGCCGCCACGAGTGCGTTGACGGTTACCGGCCCGAGAGCCGGTGGGCAGTCCATGAGCACAGCATCGAACTGGTCGGCCACGCTGCCAAGTTGTTCCTTCAGCCTGAAGTTCGCGTCGTCGAGATCCGGGAGCTCGACCGCAGCGCCGGCAAGGTCGCGGCTGGCCGGGACGATCCACAGATCCTCGTGCCCGGTCGGGCGAGCCGCCTCGGAAAGCGTCACCTCACCTGAGAAGACCTCGTAGGACGAGGGGCGGGCGCCCCGGTCGAGACCCAGGCCGACCGTGGCGTTGCATTGCTGATCGAGGTCGACCACCAGTGTCTTCTGGCCCATCGATGCCAGTGCAGCAGCCAGATTGATCGTGGTCGTGGTCTTGCCGACGCCCCCCTTCTGGTTGGCGACCGCGTAGATCATTCCCACTTGTTTGACTGGCTTGAAAGCATCGACCAGCCAGCTTAACCAGTGAGCGGCCGTTTGCGGGCCATGCCCGCCCGCCGGGGCAGCCCGGCCGGGGTCGAAGCTACCTTCCTGATCACGTAAAGGTGGCGCCTACGGCTGGAGGGGAAGGGTCTTACCGCAACGACACGGTCGATCTTCATCGCCACCCGGTCTGCGATCGCTTCCAGCTCACCTTCGTCGCGACGGTTGCGGGATCCTTTCCAGGCAATCAGTACTCCGCCCTCGCTGAGCAGAGGCGAGGCGAGCTCTGCCAGGACGGCCAGCGGGGCCACGGCCCGCGCGGTGGCGACATCATAGGCCTCTGCGCCCTCGCCATCGGCGAGGTCTTCAGAGCGGGTCTTGATCGCCCGGGCGTTTTCGAGACCCAGCTCATCGATCACCGTCTGGATGAAATCGACCTTACGACCCACCGAGTCGATCAGATCGACGGTCAGACCCGGTCTCGCCGCCGCCAGGGGAATCCCGGGAAGGCCCGCTCCAGAGCCAATATCTACAAGACGGGCGGGCGAGTCGAGTTCATCCACCAGGGTCCCGGAGAGACTGTCGAGCAGATGTACTTCGAGCGCCCTTTCCGGATCGGTGACCGAACTCAGCGAGGCGGTGGACCTTTCGAGGAGGTCCAGCATCGGTCGCAGCCGTTCGAGCGCGGCAGGGTCGGCGGCTAAGCTGACCGGGTCGCTCAATCTGTGAGCAGGGGTGCGACGACGACTCGCCGCTGAGGTTCGTCACCGGCGCTGTAAGTCTCGACCTCGGTGCGCTCCTTGAGGTGTTCGTGGACGACCCGTCGCTCCCGCGCAGGCATCGGGTCGAGTTCCACCTCGTCACCGCTGGCAATCGCCTTCTCGGCCGCCCGCTCGGCCCGTTCGGTTATGACCTCTTCCCGCTTCTCACGGTAGCCGGCGGCATCGAGTACCACCCGCTTGCGTTCTCGCAGACCCTGAAAGGCGGCTTGGAAACAGATCAACTGGAGCGCGTCGATGGTCTGGCCGCGACGGCCGATCAGCAGCCCGTAGTCGTCTTCACCATCGACTGTGGCGACGATTGCCTGCTCGTCTTCGTCGATCACCACCTCGCCGTCGAGCTCAAGCTGGTCGAGCACGCGCTCTACCACTGCCTTGACTCTCTCTGCGGGCTCTTCGGGCCAGTCGGTTGATTCCATGCTTGCCAGTCTAGGCGGCTAGCGGCGCCGCTTCTTTTTCCGCGGTGGTGGAGGGGGCTGTGCTTTCACCGCGGCGGCGACCTGGGGATCCAGCTTCGCCGGTGGCGGAATCACCTTGTTGACCACGGCCTGTTGTCCCATGGTCCAGAAGTTCGTCGTGATCCAGTAGAGGATCAATCCGGCCGGGAAGCCGATGATGAACGGGATGAAGACGAACGGCAGGGCCATCATCAACAACCGCTGGTTGCGATCCGCCGTGGTCGCCATGATCAGCCCCGATACGAGTTGTGTCGCTACATAGAGCACGATCAGCACGATCAGCACGCCGCCGACCGCCTTGGCGGTCAGGTCGGGGATGAAGAGAAACGTCTCGCCGAAGCCGCCGAGTTGGCCGGTGGCGGTATTGAGTACTTCGCCGCAAGGCTTCTCGGTCTGCCCACACATATCCTCGCGCAGAGGCCCGCGCAGCGTGTAGAAGAGAGTGATGAAGATCGGCATCTGGGCCAGCAGCGGGATGCAGGAGGCCAGCGGGTTGATCTTGTTCTCCTGGTAGAACTTCATCATCTCCTGCGAGAGGCGCTGACGGTCGTTCTTGTACTTCTCCTGGAGCTCCTTGATCTGCGGCTGGAAGGCCTGCAGGGCGCGCATGCTCTTCAGCTGCTTGTAGGTAAGCGGGATCAGAAGCGTACGGGTGGCGACCGTCAGCAGGATGATCGCCCCGCCCCAGCTGAGGCCCCAGTCGTGGAAGGCCTCGAGTACACCGTTCGCGATATCGATCAGAGGCTGAAGGATGTTGGCGATAACTGTCAGGCCGATTGGGATCAATGCGGTTTCGATTCTCCGTGGTATTCAGCCGGGTCCATAGGCCCGACTTTGAAAGTGAACTCTTCGCGCACGGGGTCGAAGCCGCCGTGGCTGAAGGGATTGCAGCGCAGGATTCGCCAGCAGGCGAGAACTGTACCCCGTATGACACCGAAACGCTCGATCGCCTCGACCGAATAGGCCGAACATGTTGGCTCGTACTTGCAGCGACGCGGCAGCATCGGCGAGATCCACTTCTGGTAGAGCCGGACCGGCGCCAGAGCGATGCGTTTCACGTGGAACGCCCGGTCTCTCCGACCTCGCCGTCGCCGATCAACTCACGCACGCATTCAATGGCGCCCTCCAGGCCCCGGTCCCCGATCACCTGTCCGATTGAAACCCGCGCGACGAGTACGAAGTCCTGATCTGCCGAATCCCGGTCGACGGTGTCCCAGAAGGCCTCCTTCAGGGTCCTTTTGATCCGGTTCCTCGTGACAGAGTCACCCAGCTTCTTCGAAACCGAAATGCCAAGGCGGGCACCACCGGGTTCTTCGTCCCCGCGTTTGAACCGGTACAGGACCAGGTAGCGTGTCGCCTTCGAGGAGCCGTCGCGGTAAGC
>JBBRVF010000046.1:0-7611 GCA_038247145.1 Solirubrobacterales bacterium
ATCCAGATCCGCACTCGGGAGATGCATCAGCTGGCCGAGTACGGCATCGCCGCACACGTCGCCTACAAGGAAGGCTCGCCCAACGGTCCGCGCGGCAGCATGACCTGGCTGCGGCAGCTGATCGAGGCCGAGTCGGACCAGAATCCGGCCGAGTTCCTCGAGGCGCTGAAGGTGGACCTGTTCGAGGAAGAGGTTTTCGTTTTCACGCCGAAGGGCGAGGTGATCAACCTTTCAGCCGGCTCGACCCCGCTCGACTTCGCCTATTCGATCCACACCGACGTCGGCCACCGGTGCGTCGGGGCCAAGGTCAACGGCAAGATCGTGCCGCTCCACTATCAGCTGAAGTCAGGCGACATCGTCGAAGTGATGACCGCCAAGCAGGATCGAGGGCCCTCGCGGGACTGGATCAAGGTGGTCCGGACCAGCCGGGCCCGTAACAAGATCAGGGCCTGGTTCCGGGAGGAGCGCCGCGACGACGCCGAGCGGGACGGACGCGAGGCGCTGGCCAAGGCGCTTAGAAAACGCGACCTGCCACCGCAGAAGTTCGCCGGCTCGCCGATGCTCGCCGACGTGATGCGGGAGATGGGCTTCCGCAAGGCCGACGACTTCTACATCGCCCTCGGTCGCGGCAAGATCTCCGCCAAGACGACCGCGAACAAACTGATGCAGCGGCTGCGGGCCGGCGAAGTGATTGAGCCGGTCCCGGTCGAGAACGTCACCAAGCGCGACCGTCAGGCCACCGCCCGGGATGCATCCGAGTTCGGGATCGTGGTCGAAGGTGTGGACAACGTCGCCCTGCGCCTGGCCAAGTGCTGTCTGCCGGTTCCCGGCGACGCGATCCTCGGCTACGTCTCACTGGGGCGCGGGATCACGATCCACCGCGCCGACTGCCGCAACGTGGCCGACCTGAACCGCTCCCCGGAGCGGATGGTCAAGGTCGCCTGGGAAGGCGAGAACGAAGCAACCTTCAGGGTCGAGGTCCAGGTCGACGCCTACGACCGCACCCGGCTGCTGGAGGACCTCGCCAAGACCTTCGCCGAAGCCGGGGTCAACATCATCTCGGCCAGCTGCGCGACCAATCCGCCGATGGTCAAGAACAACTTCGTGGTCGAGGTCGCAGACACCGCCCAGCTCAAGCAGTGCATCAACCGGATGCGGCACGTCGAGTCGGTTTTCGACGCATACCGGATTACGCCGAGCGGCTGATCAGTCGAGACGGCGCTCGACCGAGTCGAGCTTGTCGGCGAGGCTCTGTTCGCGGTCTTTTCGCTGGTCCACCTTGAGCACGGTGTAAACCCGCGGAATGCCGCTGGCGAAAGGCACCTGATGAAGTTCAGCAGCGAGGGCAAAGATGTCTTCGACTTCGCCTTCAAGCGCCGTTCCCATCGCATGCATCTCGAAAGCGACCCGGTCCTGGGCCTCGAGCCTGCGGCGAACCTCGACCAGGATGTCACCGACGCTGGCGCCTTCACGGCCGAGCGGGAGCACGGTTATGTCTGCTGTTGCCATGCAGCGATGCTACTCGCAGCCACGGTCGGCCAATGCGACCCTGTTCTGCTCAGGCGATGATCGAGAGTGCCGACGGCGCTGCCCGCAGGGTCACCTGCTCGTAGGTGCCGATGAAGTCGCCGTCCACCTGAACCGGGAAGCGGGCAGGTTCTTCGCCGTCGGCCGGGGCCATCGCGCGCACGGTTGCCGTCTTGACCTTCTCGAAGGATCGGGCCTGGCCGTGCTTTTCGGTGGCGAGCCGGTTCGACAGCAGCCGTGGTACGACGTTCATCGCGTCGAGCTGATTGGCCCTTTTCATGACCACCAGACCGAGACGGCCGTCGTCGATCGAGACGTTCGGGCAGACATGGATCGGCCGATTGCCGAAATAGGTAAAGGGGTCCGAGTTCTGGGCAAGCACGGTGATCCCTTCGCAGATCTCGCCGTCGACTTCCACGGCCAGCCGGACCGGATTTCGCATGTATTCGCGGGCATAGGTCGAAAGTGCCGACCAGGAGTAGAACCAGGGCCCGGCCTTCGCTTTCAGCTTGGGCTTTGCGTCAACCTTCTTGACCACGCTGGCGTCGATTCCGGCCCCGCAGGAGAAGAAGAAGTAGCGCTCGTCCACCATGCCGAGGTCGATCCGGCGAGGTTGGAAGTCGTCAGCCAGCGACAGCAGGTGCTCGGTCGCGTCGACTACGTCGTTGGGGATGCCGAGGGTCCGGCAGACAACGTTGGTATTGCCGCCGGGCAGGAAGGACACCGGGATGTCGGTTCCGGCCAGCCCGTTGACGACCTCGTTGACCGTGCCGTCGCCTCCGAAGGCGACCACGATGTCGTAGTTGCCGTCACGGGCGTCGCGGCCGATCTCGATCGCGTGGTCCTGGCTCTCGGTTGCTTCGACCTCGACTTCGAACCTTCCCTGGAGCGCGTAGATGACCAGGTTCTTGAGCCGGTCGGAGACGGTCGTCGCATACGGGTTGACGATGATCAGCATTCGCCGCCGGACGGCGGGGTCGGCCATCAACGCTTCGCCTCGTAGATCAGCAGGTCGTCTTCTTCGTTCTCGCGCACACGACCCTGGTCCTGAAGGATGTCGGTATGCCCGATCACCTCCGAGAGGGTGAGGAAGGCCTGGGTCACGGCGACGTTCCCCCAGATTTCCTCGGCGATCGCGTGGGCCGTACGCGGGCGGGCGGCGATGATGCGCTCGATTTTGTCCAGCCGCCGTTCCTGGGCCGCCATTCGACGGTCGATCAGATCGGCGTGGTCGGTGATCGGGTCGCCGTGGCCGGAGAGCATCAGCTCGATCGGCATCTCCCTGGTCATCGCCATCGAGCTGTTGTAGCTGACCAGAGAGCGAGTCCGGCCGGGGCTGCCGTCGAGCGGACGCGAGATCAGCGGGTTCGAGGAGATGTGCGAGAGCAGGTGGTCGCCACCGAAGGCCATCTTGCGCTCCTGATCCCAGAACACGGTGTCGGAGGGGCTGTGTCCGGGGCGGTGAAGAACGGTCAGTTCCCGGTCTCCGAGCTCCAGAGTGCCACCGTCGCTCAGCTCCCGGGTCACGGTCACGGTGTCGCCGTAATCCCGGTAGGTGGTCGAGAGGCTGCGCAGCGTATTGGCGATGTCGGGGGAAACTCCGTGGCTGAGCATCAGCGAAACCGCAAGATCGTCCTCGGCGTCCGAGTTCTTGCCGAATTCGGCCAGCCTGGCGGCCGCGACGTCCAGCGCGGCGACCTCGGCTCCGGAGCGCCTGACCACCGTATCGACCAGTCCGATGTGGTCGATGTGCTGGTGAGTGACCACCACAAGGCCGATCTGCTCGATGCTATGGCCGGCTTCCGAGACCATCGACTCGAGCTCGGCCAGCGAGGGCTGCGACCGCGGCCCGGAGTCGATCAGGGTCAGCGGGTCGCCTTCGATCAGGTAGCAGTTGATCCGCCCGACAGCGAACGGCGTGGGTACCGGGAGGCAGTGGATCCCCTGCTGCTTCGCCTCGTCAAGAACCTCCTGGGGGTCCCGCTCACTCGTCCGGGTTTCTTCAGTCACGTCGGATCGCCTCAGCCGCCGCGAATTACCGCGAGCAGCTCGTCGCGCCGGGTTTCCATGTCCTGCTGCGAGATCAGCGACTCGAGGTTCAACCGAAGCAGCGGTTCGGTATTCGAAGGCCGCACGTTGAAGTGCCAGTCCGGGTAGTCGATCGACACTCCGTCGAGGTGCGAGACCTCGGCGTCGGGGTGGAGCGCTTCGATTTCGGCAATCCTGGCAGCGGGATCTTCGACCTCGGAGTTGATCTCGCCGGAGATGAAGTAGGTCGAGCGGAACTCGTCGATCGAAGCGGCCAGGTCGTGCTCGCTGCCGCTCAGCAGCTGCAGGATCCAGAGCGCCGGGATCGTGCCCGAGTCGGCGCAGTAGAAGTCGCGGAAGTAGTAATGGCCGGACACCTCGCCCCCGAAAGCCGCCTTCTCCTCCCGCATGCGCTTTTTGAAGAAAGCATGGCCGACTCGGGAAAGCTCGGAGCGTCCGCCGGCGGCGGCGACTGCGTCCGGTACGGCTCGGCTGGAGCGCGGGTCGTAGAGGATGGTCGCTCCCGGTTCGACCTCGAGCGCGATCCGGGCCAGCAGGGCGCAGATGAAGTCACCGGCGCAGAAACGGCCGCGACCGTCGATGAAAAAGCAGCGGTCGGCGTCGCCGTCCCAGGCGATGCCAAGGTCGGCTGCCTCGGATTGGACGGTCTCGATGAGCAGCCGGCGGTTTTCTTCGAGCAGCGGGTTCGGCTCGTGGTCGGGAAACTCGCCGTCGGGCTCGAAGTAGAGCTCGACCAGGTCCATGCCGAGCTCTTTCAGGATCGGCCCGACCATCGGACCGGCCATGCCGTTACCGCCGTCTACCACGACTTTGAGCGGCTTGACTTTGCTCGGGTCGATAGCTCCGATTGCCACGCTGCGGTACTCGTCCCAGAGGTCAACCTCTTCGGAGGAGCCTCCGCCCGGGGCATCGCCCAGTCCGGCTTCGACCAGCTTCTCGATGTCGCCGATGCCGGCATCGCCAGAAAGCGCCAGGGCGCCCTCCCGGACCAGCTTGACCCCGGTATAGGCCTTGGGGTTGTGGGATGCCGTGCACATCGCGCCGCCGTCGAGTCCGCGGCTTCCGACCAGGAAATAGAGCATCTCGGTGGCGACCTGGCCGGCGTCGATCACGTGGGCGCCTTCTTCGATCATGCCTTCGCGGTAGGCCGCAGCCATCTGTGGTGCGGTCAGCCGCATGTCCCGGCCGAGGCCGACCCTCAGGTCGCCGGTGTCCTTGCCCCGGAGATCGGCCAGTACCCGGACGAAGGCCCGCCCGATCTGGCGGGCTACTGCCTCGTCCATCTCGTCCCCGTAGAGCCCGCGGATGTCATACGCCTTGAAGATTGACACTGCCGTGTTACCGCCCTTCGCTGCTGTTGTCGGTTTGCTCGGCCGGCTCGTCGTCCGACTCAGGCCCGAATGCCCCGGAAAGGACCCGGTAGCTGTCTTCGAGCGACTGCGGCATGACCCGGTGATCGGCGATCACCGGCATGAAATTCGTATCGCCACCCCAGCGGGGGACGATGTGCATGTGGATGTGGTGCTCGACCCCGGCCCCGGCGGCCCGGCCCTGATTGAAGCCGACGTTGAAGCCGTGGGGGCGGTAGACGTCTTCCAGCCGGCTCATCGCGACCTTGGCCAGTTCGAACATCTCATCGGTGGTTTCAGCCGGGATGTCCTGGATCCTCCCGATGTGCTCGAAGGGCGTGATCATCAGGTGGCCGTTGGTATACGGATAGAGGTTGAGGATGACGAAGCACCTCTCTGCCCGATGGACGATCAGCGCGGTCTCGTCGTCGCCCAGAGCCGGCCTGGCGCAGAAGACACATTCGTCCTCGTTGTCCTTGGAGGCATCCTTGACGTACTTGAGGCGCCAGGGCGCCCAGATCCGGTTCTCGCTCATGCAGGCCTCAGGCTATAGCCAGCGGCGTCTGCGGAAGAACGCGGCCATGCCGACCAGGATCAGCAGCATGATGCCGATGACGACAGCGAAGCTGCCAAGCGACTCGATCCCGGGGTCGCCGCCGCCGGGCAGACCGATGTTCATGCCGAATATCGAAGCGATCAGGGTCAGCGGCAGCACGATGACGCTGATCGCGGTCAGCACCCGCAGCGAGTCGTTGACCCGGTGGCTCAGCATCGACTCGTTGGTCTCCTCGAGCGCGACGATCACCTCCTTGTAGTTCTCGAGCATGTCCCAGATCCGCTCGTGGGCGTCAACGATGTCGTCGAAGTAGATCTCGAGGTCGAGCTCGGAGGCCAGGTACCGGGTCTTGACTTTCTCCAGATCCCGCAGCACGGGCCGCTGGGGCCGGATCACCTTGCGGAAGTTGATGATTTCCTGCTTGGCATTCGAGATGTCCCGGACCACGTCTTCCGAACGTCCTTCGAAGATCTCGTCTTCGAGCGCATCGAGCTTGTTGCCGACCTTGCGCAGCATCGGAAAGCAGTAGTCGAAGGAATCATCGACCAGCCGGTACATCAGGTAGCCGGCGCCGCGGGAGAAGATTTTTTCGCGCAGGTCGTCGTCGGTCCGACAGCGCTCGAACAGGTATTCGACCGGCGGCAGAGGCGTATTCGGCAGCGTGACGACGTAGTCGGGTCCGACGAACAGATCGAGCTCCCCGGCGCCGAGGCGGCCGGCGTGGTGGTTGAAGACCGGGATGTGGAGGACGAGGAAGAGGTAATCGTCGTACTCGTCGATCTTTGGCCGCTGGTTGCGGGAGAGCACGTCCTCGAAATCCAGGGCGTGGAAATCGAAGTGCTCTTCGAGCCAGGCGCGCTCGGGACCGCCGGGCTGCTCGATGTTGATCCAGCGAACACCGTCCGTCTGGATTTCCTCGATGCGGGGTGCTGAGGGTTCGGCCGCAGGAGTGACGCTTACAGCGCCGTCACGGGGCCTTCGGAGACGAGGGAGGTTCGGCATCGCCGGCTCCGATCATGTCTTCGCTCTTCGTCTCCATCGCCGGAAGGATATGCCACGGGGCGAAAAGGCGTGTGAACGAAGCGAAAATGAACCACCTCGCCCCGGCCATGGCCGGCAAGCCGGGCTCCTCCGGCGTCGACTCATGCTCCATCTGCGGTTGGACGGCTCCCCGGTGGTCTGCTAGGTTTTCTTCCACATAAGCGCCACATCTAGAGGGGTGGAGGGACTTGGCCCAATGAAACCCCGGCAACCAGTCAGACGAGAGTCTGTCGAAGGTGCCAAATCCAGCGGTCGTTACGGCCGGTAGATGTGGGGAGAAGTCCGATCGGACCTTCGCCCCACAGGCGGAGGTTTTTTCATTGAGAAAGGTCGATCGGATATGTCAGTTCAGAATTTGAGATGCAAGGAGTGTCGGGCGGAGTACGAACTCGGGGCCAGCTACTTCTGCGACCAGTGCTTCGGGCCGCTGGAGGTCACCTATGACTTCTCCGGCTTCGATGCCGACGCCACACGCCGGAGGATCCAGGCCGGATCCGGCGGGATCTGGCGGTACTCGGACTTCCTGCCCTTCGAAGGACAGGCCGCGGATCCGCTCGAACCGGGCATGACTCCGCTGATCCGCGCCGATCGCCTGGCGGAAAGGCTCGGAACCGGGGCCGAGATCAGGATCAAGAACGACGCCGCCAACCCGACCCATTCCTTCAAGGATCGGGTCGTTGCGGTCGCAATCGCCAAGGCTCGCGAGTTCGGATACGAGACGGTCGCCTGCGCTTCGACCGGCAACCTGGCCAACGCCGTCGCTGCCCATGCCGCTGCGGCCGGACTGGAGTCATTCGTTTTCGTACCGTCTGATCTGGAAGAACAGAAGCTGCTGGCGACCGACATTTACGGCACCAACCTGGTCGGGGTCAGAGGCAACTACGACGACGTCAACCGGCTCTGCACCCAGCTCGCAGACGAGCGGCCGTGGGCCTTCGTCAACGTCAACCTGCGGCCCTACTACGCCGAAGGTTCGAAGACGCTCGCATACGAGACAGTCGAACAGCTCGGATGGCGGCTGCCTGACCGGATCGTCTCTCCGATCGCCTCGGGCTCGCTTTTCACCAAGATCGCCCGCGGCTTCGAAGA
>JBBRVF010000047.1:0-7601 GCA_038247145.1 Solirubrobacterales bacterium
GAGAATCTGAAGTAGCGCGCCGCCCGTGGGAACCTCGTCGAGGATCTTGCCTGGTTGACAGATCGAAGTCACGCGGCGCTCGGTTTCGAATGAAGAGACCTGAAGCGGGATCACTGCGCCGGCAAGACTGTGGGACTTCACTTGCTGCCATCCGGGCGGAATGACTGCCTCCAGGCCAGTGTCGGCGTCCCGGTAGCTGGTTTCGAATTCGGTGGAAGTCGAATCGGCGTTGCGGCTCTCGCCGGTGCAACTCGCAACGATCCCGGTGATCGCAAGAGCCGCAAGCAGAACTATCAGCTGCCGGATGTATTCGTGATCGGCCACTACTGGTTCTACGGCCCGGATGTCCGCAAGGGTCCCTTGTGGTTGGGGTCAGCGGCCGCAACACCAGTCGACCGGATCGGGAAAGCCGCGGATGGCGGATTCTTTTCCCGGGGCGAACTGGAGTGAGATATTCGAGAACGCTTCGATCCTTTTCGGACGATTTGGGCTCAGGAAGAGCCACTGGTCGGCGCTCTTCCAGCCGAGCAGAATCCGGCTGCCGTCGGGTGAGAATGTCAGGCCTCTGAACTCACCAGGACCGCTGAAAAGCACACGTTCCTTCGACATCGCCGGGCGATCAACCCAAGCCGACTGCGGCCACCGGAGTCCGATGAGCTGACGATCGCCACCGATTCTCCGATCGGATCAAGCGCTCCATCGGTGACCGTCATCCCGTCGGGCACCGCCTGCTCCCAGACCAGCTCACCGGCGTCGTCGTAGATTTCGATTCCAGACGAGCGAACGACAAGCAACCTGCGGCCATCGGCTGACCACTGGAGGCCGATTGGCTTCCCTCCTCGAGAGAAGCCTGATGCTGGGATGCTGAAGACCTCCTTGCCGCTATCTGCCGCAACAGCGCTCACGATTCCATCGGGTTTCGCGTAGGCGAGTATGTACTGCGATCCGGGCTTCCAGGCGGCGGTCAACCGGGCGACTCGCTTCCTGACCAGTTGGTCACCGCTGCCATCCCCGGCTACCACCCGCAGGGAGCCGCCATCCAGGTAGGCGATCCGGAATCCGTCGGGCGAATTCCAGCTGGGATTGCCGACCGGACCGTCCCTCGTCAGCGTCCAGCGGACCTCGCCCTCTGGATCGAGCGCGACCAGCTGATGTCTGGTGGTTGCGGCGATGAAAAGGCCGCGCGGTGACCAGGTCGCGTCGTCGAATCTGCCCAGCAGCCGTTTCGAGCCATCTTCGTTGACCACCCAGGCGCCATCGCGCGATTCAACCAGCAGGCGCCCAGGCGCCGGAAGGCTGGTCAGTGCCGGCCTGGCATCCTCCTGCCCCAGGTTGACTGTCTCACGAACCCAGTCTCTTACGGCCGCGCCGGCGGGGCTGACCACGATCGCAATCAGCCCGATAGCGACAGCAACTTGGACAAATCTGCGGCGCCAGCCTGCGCTGTGGGAATCGATAGTTTCGCGATCCCCATAGGCCGACCGGATAAGTATTCGGGCTCGCTCTCTCGCCTGGTCCGAATCGGGCACCCTCTCTTCCCGGAGTTGAGTACGGAGTTCCTCCTCAAGATCGCGCTTGCTCATGATCCCCCATCCCGGTCCAGTCTCTCGCCGAGCTGATCGAGAGCCCTTCGCAAACGGGAGTTGACCGTACCTCGCGGCAGGTCGAGCATTCGCGCGATCTCACCCGGCGTGTACTCGAGGAGGTATCGCAGCACGACCACGGCACGGTGCTCGGCTGTGAGCTCGTCCAACAGCGATCGGAACCCCATCGCCGAATCGTCCTGACCCGTATCGATGCCGAGCACGTCGGGTGGCAACGATTCGATGCTGGTCTCGGCGCGGTGCTTTCGCGCCCGGCTCCAGTCGATTGCGCGATTGACGGCTATCCGGTGAAGCCAGGGGGCGAACCTTCGACGGAGGTCGAATCGATCAAGTGCCCGGATCGCAGCGATAAAGGCTTCCTGGGCGATGTCTTCAGAAGCCTGGCTGTCCCGGACGATCAAAAAGGCAGCGCGATGGGTGTCGCGCCAGTGGCGCCGAAAGAGCTCCTCCAGGGCCTGCTCCGATCCCGCCCGAGCGGCCCGGACTACCTGCGCTTCCCTGCGCCCCTCCCAGGGGTCGCCGCCTGATCCCGACGGTTCAGCCATGAGCACACCTTCCCCGTATCGGATGCCAGCGTCAACCAAGGCCATAAAGTACCTACGGCCCGGGTGCCATCAGAGGTCCCTCAGCGAATTGAACAGGAAGGCAGGCCTACGAACTTGGCCACCTGCTGCAGTTCATCCAGGCTGGCGAGCGGCTGGAACAGCCCCCAGGAGAGTCCCTTGGGTCCGGTGAACGCTGCAACCTTGAGGTGACCGCTCGCCAGGCTGCGAATCCCGGGTAGCGGGAACTTGCCCAATGCGTTGCCGGTGAACTTCAGGTCTCGGCGCGTCTCCGAGATCACTTTCTGGTCTCCACGTTCGACTGCGGCCCTAAAACCCGGTCGATGCTTCACGTTCAGAATGCCTTTGCAGACTCGGTCGGCGAAAAAGAGTTGGTCCGCGCGGGTCGGTACGGCTTTACGAACAACCTCCCTCCCCTGTGTCGAAGCATCACCTTCCGAATTGTCCGCTGCGCAACCGACCGAGACGGTGCTCAGCAAAGCAAGGGACGCCAGAACTGGCGCGAGTCGGGTCGAGCTCATGCAACGGGTACGCGATAGGAGCGGCCTGAGGTCCCGGAGTCGGGCCGCAAAGGAGAAACCTGTTTCGGTGAGAATTATCGGTTAGGCCCGAGCGGGCGGACCGTCGTATTCCGTGCGTCCGCCAGAGATGTCCCGGTTGAGTTCGAAAAGCCGTTGATTGATCTCCACCTCTTGCGCAGGATCCAGATCCGTCCAGCCGTAGGCAACCAGCACTGCTCGATCGAGCTCGCGATGATGATTGACCAGGTCCGTCCAGGCACCCTCATCGCATTGGAACTCCCCCGCTTTCGACGACACTGTGATCTTCCCCCGGAGGGCTTGACACGCAAGTCTGGAAGTCTTGACTTTCAGCCGGACGCGCCGAGAAGAGGGCGAAGCTGATCCTCCCGCCGCTCTCCGACACGACGAGTCCCTATGTGGCCAAACGCTCGTCTCAGGAAGGAACCGCGAAGTAGGTGCCCTTCATAAGTTCGCGGTGGGCCGATGCCAAATCGTTTTCGACGCGCTCAAGGGCTTTGAGTACGTGTTGTTCGGCACCCTGAGACTCAAGATGTCGGCGAGCCTTCGCGGCTCGCTCCCTGGCGTCCGAAACGAAAAGGAGGACTTTCTCGACCTCGCTGCTGCTCGGCTCATCCATGGAACGGACCGTAGACTCGGTGTCGGACGACGCGAGTCGAAATTCCTAAGCGGCGGCACATTGGCCCAATGCGAAAGATCAAAAAACCTGGCGTCTGCGCGACCTCCACCGGCTGGATCGAACCAGGGTCATATTTGGTCCAGAT
Organism: Solirubrobacterales bacterium; assembly: GCA_038247145.1. Lineage (GTDB taxonomy): Bacteria > Actinomycetota > Thermoleophilia > Solirubrobacterales > 70-9 > 67-14. Next base: position 3,471 of record JBBRVF010000047.1, read on the forward strand.
ACTGAGCGAAACGAAGCAGCTCAGCACTTCTGGCGTCGGGCGTAGTTGATCGGCATTGACACGAGGTCGAAGACATTCCTGCTGATCAGATGGTGGTAAACGACGCCGCTTCCCTTCGGTCGAAGGCGCTTGTTGAATACGTCGCTCTGCCAGGAAGCAGTTTCGACGTGGTCGATCCCGGCCAGACGAGCGATGGTTTCCGGTACCGGTAGGAGGTCGGCGTCGTGAGAGAAAATGACCGCAACGTCGCACTTGTCCGTGAGTGTGCATTCGATTGCCGCCACCGCCAGCTCGACATCCACGCCCTTCTCAACCGGCGGCTCCGCGGGATAATTCCGTGGGTATCGCAACGGTCTCATCACGGGCTTGACCAGATCCGGGGCTTCGTTGACCCAGGCCGCAGCCTGGCGCCGGTTCGCAGCGTAACCAGTCGAATCATGCTTTTGAGAAGGTAAGCCCCGATAGATCGAAACCTGGGTCAATCGGCCATCACCGCCCCGGCCGTTGCCGGCCGCGAGGATTCGAGCCAACTGGAAAGGACTGAAGTTGCCATGCTCGTTGGGCAACTGCCAGAGGTCGAATGCTTCGCGGGCGGTCTTACGGACGTTTTGCCAGTCGAGGAAGACTGCGACTCTGGGTTTGCTCGCGGCGCCCGCCTGTGGTGCCCCCTTAAGAAATTGCCCCGCCAGTGCGGCCGAAGCCGGACGGCGGGGAGCAATGGAGGGAACGTATCGCAACTCGATCGGGTCTGTCCCGGCTTTGGTTGACACCTGACCTGTGAGGATTTGCCATCAATGGAAGGATTTCGGCTCCGCCGCGGGTCCTGTCTCACAATGGTTGCGAATCGGTCGGTTGCGACTTCAGGCTGTCAAGGAAAGCTATCCCCTGCTGACATAAATGGCGATTTGAATCTGCCAAAACGGTAGGCTTACCCCATGATCGAGTATTTCCCCCGCGTGGTCGACGGCGAGCTCGATCGGCGCCTTGCCTCGAGCGGTGCGGTGCTGATCGAGGGCCCGAAGGGTTGTGGGAAGACCGAAACGGCGTCAAAGTACGCGAATAGCGAGGTGCGTTTCGACACCAACCCGGCCGCCCGTGCCCAGGTTGATCTCGATCCCGGCGCGCTCTTTGATGAGCCGACACCAATCCTCTTCGACGAGTGGCAACGCGTCCCTCAGATATGGGATCACGTCCGACGCCATGTCGATGACCTGCGTCGACGTGGCCTCTACATTCTGACTGGCTCTGCGACCCCGACCGATTCTCGCGAACTGCACTCTGGGGCCGGCCGCATCAGCACGCTACAGATGCGACCGATGAGCCTGTTCGAGTCTGGCCACTCGACCGGGGAGGTCTCGCTAGCAGCATTGCTGCATGGTGAAGGTCAGCGGGCCATGCTCACCAAGGTCACCGTCCGTGAACTAATGGCGAGGATCGTGATCGGCGGATGGCCCGCACTCCTGGGAGAGGGCGAGCCGTTTGCCAGACAGTGGCTTGCCGACTATCTGACCCAGATTGTCGAGGTCGATATTCCCGGCCTGGGCACCACTCGCAGGGCCCCTGATCGGCTCCGCCGGACGCTCGCCTCCCTCGCTCGAGGTGTGGGCCAGCCGGTCAAACTCACCGAGCTTGCCGCGGATATCTCAGGAAGCAACGGCCAAAAGCCTGCCAAGGAGACGGTCACCGCGTATCTGGACGCGCTGAACCGATTGAAGCTAACCGAGAACTCTCCGTCTTGGCGACCGCACATGCGGTCTCGCACTAAGCTGCGCGAAGCGCCAGTCCGCTACTTCGTCGACCCTTCGATAGGCACCGCGGCGCTCGGGGTCGGCTCCGAGGACCTACTTGCCGACCCCAACGCCGCCGGGTTCCACTTCGAAGCGCTCGTACTCCGTGACCTACACATATATTCGCAGCCGCTTGACGGGATGATCTCCACGTGGCGAGAAGCTCATGGCCGCAAAGAAATCGACGCGATCGTGGAAACGCAAAACGCTTGGGCGGCCATTGAAGTAAAGCTCACGAGTGACCAGAGCGTGATCGACCGTGCGGCACAGAGCCTCCTGGACTTCTCCTCAGAGATCGAAACCGACCGTCACGGAGACCCGGCAGCACTCATTGTCGTCACTGCGACCGGAGGCGGCGGAAGGCGAGCAGATGGCGTCCACGTCGTGCCAATCACCGCACTCGGACCCTGACACCGACGACGGCCAAGAACCACATCGGCCGCCGCCCGGATCGGTAGGACGACATCTCGCCGCGTGCGTCGAGATATGCGTCGAACTCCTGACTTCCAACCGAACTGAGCGCACCTGACCACACCTCAGGCCCCCATGGTTGAGCCAGATCACTTCGATTGCTCGCCATCATAATCCGCGTGTCGCAGGTTCGAGTCCTGCTCCCGGCACTCTTTGAAGCCCTGGTAATGCGGGGTTTTTGTGTGTTTGGGGACCGTCAGGATCGGAGCAGAAAGGTGGAACTCACGCAAGGTGTTCGGTCGCTCACAACTACCGCCCTGAGCGCCGGGACGACCCTTCGCCTCGCCGGAGCCGTGAGAAGCCCGGAGCATTCCAGAAACCCGTGTCAACTCTCGGGGGGGGAGGATCAAGGTGTCGTCGAAAGCGGATCAGTTCCAGGCTGGCAATACGTTCACGTTTGCGTCGATGACGTGACCCGCCTGGCCTACGTTGAGGTCCTCGCCGGCGAGAAAGCCCTGACCGCGATCGGGTTCTTGAAGAGAACGATCGATCACTATGCCAGCTACGGAATCAAAGTTGAACGCGTGATGACCGACAACGGCTCCGCCTACGTTTCGTTCGCCCACACGGCGGCCTGCCGGGCCCTTGGGATCAAACACATCCGGACCAGGCCCTACCGGCCCCGAACCAACGGCAAAGCCGGACGGTTCATTCGCACGATGCTTGGAGGCTGGGCCGACGGGTCGATCTATGGTTCATCACCCGAGCGAACCAGGGCACTATCCGGATGGCTCGATTTCTATTTCTGGAAACGGCCCCCATGGCTCTCTGGCAAAACGGCAACCCATAACTCGACCAGCCGATCTCAACAGGAACAACGCGCTTGGTCCTTACATCTAGCCCCCGCAGCCGGCCGACCGGTGGACGGCGCGAGCCCGACGTGCTAGGAATGGGGTATGAGTTTATGCGGGGGAGGGGTCAAGCGTTCGATTCGCCGGTGTCCGTTCTGGCTGGTCGGCCTCGGCGCTGCTTGTCTGATCCTCCCGTCGACCGCTGCCGCCGCGACACTCACGAGTTCCTTCGGCCAGGTCACTTACAACGCCGCCCCGGTCGGTGAGACGAATCAACTGACGGCCACCCGAAGCGGTGGCAACTACGTCTTCACCGAGTCGGGCGCGGTCGCGATCGCGGCTGCGGCCCCTTGTGCCAACCTCTCTGCCGCCGTTGCCACCTGCCCGGTTACGGGCATACGCGATATCAATATCTCCCTCGGTGACCTGAACGACACCAGCTCCTACGATGCCTCGATCGGGTCGCCGGTCGAACAAGTATTCATTGATGGCGGCCTCGGCAACGACACAATCACCGCCGCGGGTACGGTCGGAGGGTTCCTGCTCGGCCGCGAAGGCAACGACTTGATCACCGGCGACGAAGCCGATGACGACATCCGGGCTGATGAAGGCAACGACACGATCGTCGGCGGGAACGGCAGTGACATCGTCTTCGATGGTCCGGGCGCCGACACAGTGGACGCCGGTCCGGGAAGCGACCGCTTCGCCGGTGGCATAGACCCCGATCCTGGCGACGTTCTGGATGGCGGTTCCGGTCTCAATGATTCGATCGACCTGCGCCAGCGGACCGGGCCGCTGAACATCAGTCTGAACGGTGCGGCCGATGACGGTGAACCGGGCGAGAACGACAATCTTATCGGGATCGAGAGAATCGACAGCGGAGAAGGAGACGACACTCTGACCGGCGGCCCCGAGCCGAACACTCTTTCTTCGGGCACAGGCGACGACGCGCTCGACGGTGGACCTGGCCAGGACTACCTCTTCGCCGACCAGGGTGCCGACACGATCAGCGGCGGTGACGGACCGGACACGATCGGCGGCGGTGAGGGAGGCGACCAGCTGGCCGGCGGCGCAGGCGACGA
>JBBRVF010000048.1:0-7576 GCA_038247145.1 Solirubrobacterales bacterium
CGTGATCGAGGCCGGGACGTAACGCAGGTTCGAGGCGTACTGGGCCTGCTGAACCGGCGTCAACGCGGCCCATGGAGGAATAGTTGCGTTGATCCCGCCGCCGGTGCAGTTCGAATCGTCGAATACCTGGAGACCGGCACCGGCGAAGCCGAGGTTGGAGCCGGCCATCGGGTAGGGGTTCGAGCGACTGCTGTTGAGGCGGGTGTCGTAGGCGGTCGCAGTCTCGGGACCGAGGGTTATGCCTGCCCGGATGTAACGCACGCCGTCGACGTTGGACGGATAGGTGGCCCGTGCGTTCAGCGCGGTGGCGGCATTACCGAGGAATGCCGCCAGTTCCTTCTTGTAGTAATCGGCGGTCTGGAGGATGGGGTCCAGTTCGTTCAGGTAATCGGGCAGGCGGGCCAGCAGCTTGGGCGCTTCGTCGTCGAGGAAGCCTCGAAGCGAGGGGAAGGCCCTCGGCGCCTTGTTGATCACCGGCTTGAGCCCCCGGTAGAGGCGGATCAGCTGGGGATCGAGCGCCAGGGAAGCATCGAAGAGCGGCTTGATCTGACGGGCAACCGGGACCATCTTGCGCATCACCGGTGTGCCCACAGCGCTGAAATCTCCGAGGCGCTCCTGGGTCAGGCGCGACTCGCGAAGGAAGGTCGGAAAGACGCGGAAGAAGTCCTGAAGCTCCTGGGTGCGGGAAGCGGTCGTGCGGAAGACGGTGTTGGTATTCGTGATCAGGCCGCTGAGCTGGCCCTGGCGCTCGCTGAGGGCATTGAATACGACGCCGGTGTTGCGAATCAGCTTGGTCACGTCCTCTTCCTGCTGGTTGAGGATGTTGAGCACGTCATCGAGTTCGGTCAGCGTGCCGGGCAGAACTCCCAGAGTCTGGTTCAGCGTGGCGCCGCGTCCGGAGACGGCGATCGAGTTGTCGATCGCCCCCTGCTTGAAGGCTTCGCGGGTTTCCTCGTCGAAGGTCCTGAACAGCTCGTCGAGCTGAACCGACTTCGACACCTGGGCGGCGGGAAGCTCGCCGCCGTCCGGCAGCATGCCGTCGCGGGGGTCGCCCGGCGTCAGTTCCACATAGGCCTCGCCGAGCAGTGATTTCGCCCTGAGGATGGCGCGGGTATCCTCCGGGACCGGCGCGTATTCGGGGTCGAGCTCCAGGGTGACGATGGCCTCGGCCTCCTGGTCGCCCTCTCCCAGTTCGACGCCGCTGACCCGGCCGACTTCCACTCCCGAAATCTTGACCTGCGACTGCTCGGCGAGCTGTCCGATCTGGGTCATCGGCAGGCTCAGCTTATATCCGGAGGCGGCCAGCGGGGTCGGACCGCCGAAGGCCACCCAGACGAAAAGCAGCAGGCCGAAGCAGGCGAGCACGAAGCCCGAAAGCGTGATCAGTTGTCCTATCGAAGGTGCCTGTTTGTTCATGGTCCGGCCGGTGGGATTTGCGGACAGATTCCGCCGTCAACGGGGTTGGTCGGGGGCGGAAGCTGGGCGAGGCGGTAGGCGGTGAAAAGCTGCGGGATGCCGGAGAAGCCGTTCCAGGCAATCTGACTGGCCTGCAGGCCGGTATTGCAGTTGATCGTGCTGATTCCGCGGCGTACCGGGCCGATCGCATCCTGAGCTGTGGACGAGGAGTTGAGGTTCTGGGCCAGCCAGGGTGCCCAGAAGAGGAAGCCTTCCTGCGCGTCCCCGGGCGGGTTGTAGGCCCACAGGTCGAGCAGCCGGTTGAGGTTGATGTAGAAGCCCTTGACCTTCTTCGTGGTGACTTCCGAGGCCCGGCTGGTGCTGCCAAGGTCCTTGAAGACCGGCTGGACCTGGCGGGTGAAAGGTCTGATGTCGTCGCGGATAAGCGGAGTGACGTTTTCGCCCAGATTCTGCAGGGCGATCAGCGAGGACTTCAGGTTCCGAGCTCCAGGGATCAGTCGCAGCAGGGTCGGGCGCAGGACCAGCGAGAGCGAGTTGGATTTGGCCAGGCCGTCCTGGGCGGCGCGCAGGGTCGGCGGCAGCTCGGTCAGCGCCTCGCGCAGCGAAGCCTCCTCGTCGGCCCAGGCCTGCAGGTTGTTCTTCGAGTTGGTGATGAAGTCGGCGACGACCTCGTCGTTATTGCCGAGTTCGGTGGCGATCTTGCTGAAGGCACTGATGCCGCCGCTGATGTTGTCGCGGCGCTTCTCGAGCAGGCCGTTGAGCCTGGCCGTGTACTCGGTGAACGGCCCGAAGCGCCTCAGCGCCTGCATCAGCTCGCGGCCCTTGCCGTCGAGTCCGACTCCGGCGCCGTTGAGCAGCAGAACGAGGTAGTCCTGGGTGTCCCGGTCGAGAGTCGCGAAGAACTGTTCGAGTTGGACGTTCGACATTCCCTGCGCCAGCGGCAGAGTCGAGCCCTCCTCGGGAGGCGGTCCGGTGGTTCCCGGGTCGATCTCGACGACCATGTCGTTGAGGCCGGTCTTCGGGCGGGTCAGGAATTCGGCGTCCTGATGGAGCAGGTCCTTGTACTTGGGGTCGATGTCGAGCCGGACCTTGGCGACCCCGTCCTCGAGTTCGGCAGCGCCGACTTTGCCGACGTTGATGCCGGCGATCACGGCGGCCTGCCCCTGGCCAGGGGTGATCGCCTGAGCGGTCTCGAATTCCGCGTTGATCGAGTAGAACTCCTGGCCGAGTCCCGGGATCCACGAGGGCAGTGCGGCCTTCTGGTTGGAAAGGATGATCAACAGCGTCGCCAGCGCGATGATCACCAGCGCCATGATCGCGAGCACGTCCTTGTAGTGGGCGTTTATTGCGCGCTTCACGGTGTGTAGACCTCAGGGTTCGCGGCGCCGGGTCCGACCGCCGCCGGGCTGTTCAGGTCGGGCACGTCCTGGGTGGAGCAGGGCTCACCGGTGACCAGAGGGGGAGTTCCGAGGTCGAGCGGGCTGGTCCCTAGCGTCGGAGTCGGTGTGCGCCCGAAGAGCGGGGTAAGGATGCCGCCGACCAGCGGATCGTCCATCTGGACGCTCTGGTCTCCGCCGCCGACCTGGAACCTGACGTAGGGCCCGTTGCCATCGAAGGTCTGGGTGGAGCCGGCGACGTTGACCGCCGAGTAGAGCGATTGCCTGGAGGCCTTCTGTCCGTTGCCGAGGCCGCCGTCGGTGATCACCTGGTCGCCGGTGGGAACCACGTTGTCAGCCACGCAGAGGCCGAAGAGTTCGAGTTGCGGCAGCAGCTTCAGGGTCTGCTGGATCGAGGTCGTCGAGGCCGGCGAGTTTCGCTTGATGATCTGAGTCAGGCCCAGCAACTCGGGCTGGCCCAGCAGCGGTTTGAGCTGGTCGGTCAGTGGCCTGACCTCCCTGATCGTCTTTGGCACCTCGTTGATGCCAGGGGTGATCGCCAGCGCGAAACCGCGCAGGGCCGGCAGGGCCCGGTTGAGGTTGCTCAGCGAGGTCCGGGCCGTTGTCAGGGTCGGTGGCAATTCGCGAATGGTTGCCGAAAGATTCTCTGACTCGGCCGCAAGGGCCCCGGTGAAGGTCGCGAAGTTGGTGACGAAACCCTGGACGTCTTCGGCCCGCTCGTTGACGGTACCGGTCAGACGCCCGAGCCCCCGCAGCAGGTTGCCGAGTTCGTTCGGGTTCTCGCCGAGGTAGGCGGCGTTGACGATCGCCGTACCACGGGCCGCCCTCTCGCCCTTGCGGTAGAGAAGGTTCAGTGCCTCGCCACCGCTCAGGCCTTGCACCGAGGGCTCGAAGGTCAGGTCTTCGGCCGCGGTGGGCTTGGCGTTCAGACCGGTCCCGAGGCCGTCGAAGAGTATCTGGAGGTTGGCTCGCTGCGGAAGCTGAAGGGTATTGCGAAGTATGTCGCCGAACTGAACGCTCGTACCGGTCTGGCTGACGGGGATCACGCCATCGTCAGGCATCTCGTCCCCCTCGGGAGTACCCGGATCAAGATCGATGAACCAGTTTCCTTCGAGGAACAGTCGGGGCCTGATCTGGGCCGATGAGTCTTCGCGGATTGGACGCCCGTTCTCGTCCACGGTGAAGGTGACCGTGGTGTTCTCACCGTTGGCTTCCAGATCAGTCACTTTGCCGACGTTGATGCCGGCGATGCGGATCGGCGAGTTGATCGCGATGTTGACCGCATTGGTGAAAGTCGCATTCACCTGGTAGCCGGGACTGGTGAAGGGAATCGATTTGGCGAAGGCCAGGTAGAAGCCGGCCGCGACCAGCACGATCGCCAGCAGGCCGATGATCAATGGACCTGCCCCGCCCCAGTCGCGGAAGAACTGCTGGTTGTAGCGCGAGGGCTTGCGGTGGTCGCGACTCATTGGTCAAGCCGCCAGTTGAGCTGCTTTTGGGACTGGTCGTTGGTGACGACCGTCTGCTGGGCATCACCGTTCCCGATCACCTGGACATCCGGCGTGTAGAACTCGTTGCCGGCGGCGCAGACCCTGGGCTGGTTGGGCGCAGCGGTCCACGGATACGGGTTCGAGTGGAGGAAGTTGCCACGATTTACCGGAAATCCCGGAGACGCGGCGCCACCGTTGGCCGGTGCGGCTGCCGGTCCGCCCTCGGCGTTCTCGCCCACCGGCGGCAGCACGCTGACCGCCCGGACCCACTTGCCGTCCGGGTTGCCGGTCGAGGAGATTTCGGCCGCGTTTCGAAGCAGCAAGGCCAGGTAGTTGCAGACGTTCTGGGAGGGTGCGAGGAAGCGGAACAGCGGCTGAAGGATCTGGTTGGTCTCGATCAGCGAGTCGAGGCCATCGTTGACGTCGGTGCTGGCACCGAACTGGCGCAGCGACCGGGCTGTCGGCGCGAGCTCGTCATAGAGCTGCGGTGAAGAGCGAAGCACCGGGATTCCCAGATCACGGGACTTGTTCAGGATCGGTGCGGCCTCGGCCAGGGCGACCGCGCCCGGCTGCAGGGCCCTGGCGAACCTCGCCGAGGCGAAGAGGAAGCGTCGGATCCCCGGAGCCTCGCGCTGGACGACCAGCTGGGTCTTGACGCTCTCGGTGATCGAGTCCTGCATGAACGGCCTGGCGACCTCGGCCAGAGCGGCAAAGGTCGTATCCAGGTTGACGAACATCTCGGCCTGCTGGTCGGCTACCGGAGCCACTTCGGCCGCGGCCTGGGCCAGACCCTTGATGAATCCTTCGAGGTCGGTTGCGTCGGACGAAAGGTTTCTGGTGACCGGCTTCGCGACCTTCAGCAGCGGCGGAAGTTGACCGAGGATCTCGTTGATGTCGGCGCCACGTACGGCGAACGTCCCGCCGTACTCCGCGAGATTGATCTGGATCGCCCGGCGGACCTCGGCCGGGAACATGTTGAAGACCTGATCCTGGTCAACCGGCTCCGGGGTAGCCTGACTGATCGGAATCGTACCGCCGGCGGACAGACCTTCATCGGAATCACCGGGAGTGAGCAGCAGGTACTTCAGGCCGAGGGCTGAGCGCTGCCGGACGGTTATCGTCGAGTCTTCCGGAATCGGCTCGACGCTCTTGTCCAGCTTGAGCTCCAGCTTGGCGATCGTCTCGCCGTTGTCGAGCTGTTCGGCGTTGACCGAATCGACCACGCCCACTCGAACGCCGGCGATTCTGACCTCGTTGCCGGAAACCAGAGACGAGCCCGACGGCAGGTCGGCGTTGATCTGGTAGGACGGTACGAACGGAAGCCCGGTGTTGGCGTTGTAGGAGAAGAACACGCCAACGATGACGATGACGGTGGCCACGGCACCCACCAGCAGGGGGCTCGATGAGATCCGGGTCTTTCTCCGTGACGACTTCATCACTTACCCATCAGGTAGTCGAGGATGGTCATCTGGCTGCGCATCTCGTCGGTGAATGCGCCGGTCGCCGGAGTCGCCTTACGGGTCGAAGCGGTCTGGCCCTGGGGCAGCAGCGGCTCATCTGCTCCCGACAGCGCTTCCGGCCCCGGGACGTCCGCGTCTGTCGCTCCAGTGGCTCCGGTCTCACCGGTTTCACCTGTGTCGCCGGTGTCCCCGGTCGGGCCTGTATCGCCGGTCTCTCCTGTAGGTCCGGTCAGTCCCGTGTCTCCGGTCGGGCCGGTTTCCCCGGTCGGTCCAGAGAGCTCACCCGGGGCGACGCCACCCGACTTGTCGAGGCTGCCCAGCTGTTCCGCACCGGCGGCGGACAGGTTCGTTCGGGTCGACTCCCAGGTAGCACCGCAGTTGCTGAAGATTGCGAGCTTGTACTCGGTGCAGCCGGTGATGATCAGGTTGGTCCGCTGATAGTGGCCGAACTGATCGAAGCCGTTGAGCGAACTGGCCGTGTTGTAAAAGAAGAGCATCAGGTTGCGGAAGCCGCCGGCCTGGCGCGTGCTGCCGAGGAAGAACTCAAGGTCGGTGAAAGGTTCCTTGCCCGTCCTCGCCTGCTGGCCGAGCTTTCGGATGATCGGCCTCGAGGCGACCAGATCGGGACCGGCGGTCCGGGTGGCCCGACCGAGGCTGGTCAGCGACGTTTCGGTCGCCTCGGCGAACGGCTTGGTCGACGTGGTGAACCGGCTGATGTCCCTCGCGGCCGGCCTCAGCGTGCGGATGACCGGCTCGGTATCACCGGCGAAGGTCCCCAGGGCGTTGAAGGTGGCCCGCAGCTCTCGCAGCGTCGTCGGCAGGTTGGCCAGGTTCTGGCGCATGTCTTCGCTGCGCTCGGCAGTGGCACCGGCGGTTATGCCGGCATTGCGGAAAAAGCCGACCATGTTGGTACGCCGCTCGGCCAGCTTGGTCAGGTTGTTATCGCCGTTCTTCGCAAGTTCGGCGAGACGTTTGTTCTGGCCGGCAAGGATTGCCAGCACCTTGTTGACTTCACGCAGAGTCGGGTTTGCCCTGGTGATCGTCTCGTTGAGTTCCGGTCCGCGGGTAGCGAGGCCGACACCGAGTTCGTTGAGGATGATCCGGAAACGCTGGGCGTATGGCAGACGGTAGATGTTGTTGATCAGGTCCTGATCAACCGAGCGCGAGTTGTTCTCGAGCGGAAGCAGGTACTGGCCCGCACCCGGATCCCCTTCCGGGATCGGCTCGAGCTCGGGCGGCGCCTCGGTGCCGGGAGGTCGCGGCTCGGTGACGCTGCAGTCGAGGAACTTCTCGCCGATAAGCGACTGCGGCCGGATGATGCAGGAGGCGTCCTCGCGGAAGTCCTGGAAACCCGGGTCGCTGATGGCCATGACGACGACGGCCTTGCCCGGGCTGGTTGAATCCTCCGGGTCGTTGGAGACAACCTCGTCTTCCAGGGTGACGTCCACGGCATCGACGCTGCCGACGTTGGCCCCGGCCACTCGCACATCGACCCCGGGAACAACGAATCCGCCGTTATCGAAGATGGCCCTGACCTGGTATGCGTCGCTGTCGTCGGTGCAGCTCCTCACGAAAAGAAAGGCCAGGACGACCAGAACCACCGCGACGATTATCAATACGAGCTTTCTCATGGCACCTGGCTCGGGTCGCACTTGCCGGTCAGGTTGCCGTCGTCGAGGAAGGGGTTCGATCCGGCGATCGGCTGAGTCGAGCCACCCGGGCAGCGGTTGAGGCCGCTGATCAGCTCGAGGCCGCCATAGATGGTCGGGGGAGTCTGCGGCTCGATCGTCGTGCCGTTGAGCTCGGAGAGACC
>JBBRVF010000049.1:0-7497 GCA_038247145.1 Solirubrobacterales bacterium
GGGCTCGATCCGATGGCGGCACCGAGCCAGCGGATCTGGGGGTACGAGACCACCTGGGGCTCCTTCGCCCAGTTCACCAAGGTTCAGGCCCAGCAGCTTCTGCCCAAACCGAAGAACCTCTCCTGGGTCGATTCCTCCTCCTACGGGCTGACCTACTTCACCGCCTACCGGATGCTGATGAATAAGGCCAACATCCAGCCGGGCAGCAACGTGCTGATCTGGGGTGCCGCCGGCGGCCTCGGCGTATTCGCGGTTCAGCTCTGCAAGGCGGCCGGCGCGAACGCGATCGGCATCGTCTCTTCCGACGAGAAGGGCGAGCTCGTCAAACAGCTCGGCGCCGTCGGTTACATCAATCGCAACGAATTCGCCGGTATGATGCGGACGGGCACCGAGACCAAGGAGGAAGAGAAGGAGCGCTTCAAGGTCACCCGGGCATTCTCGAAGCGGGCTCAGGAGATCCTCGGCGACAAGCCGGACGTGATCTTCGAGCACGTCGGCAAGGCGACCTTCCCGACCTCGGTCTTCATGGTCAAGCCCTTCGGCAAGGTCGTGATCTGCGGCGCGACGTCGGGCTACAACCTCGACTTCGACGTTCGTTACCTGTGGATGCGCCAGAAGCAGATCATCGGCTCGCACTTCGCCAATGCCTATGAGTGCATGAAGGCCAACCAGTTGATGGCCGAAGGCAAGGTGCGCCCCGTCCTGTGGAAGACGATGGGATTCGACGGCGTGCCGGGCGCCCACCAGATGATGCATGAAAACCAGCACTTCGGCAAGATCGCGATCATGGTCGGCGCCACCACTGAAGACGAAGGCCTCGAAATCGAAGGTCCCGGAGCGATCCGGGCGGAGGTCGGCGCCTAGGCGTCCACCGGACAAGGAGAACCCGTTCAGATGGCATACATAAGCGAGCTTTCATGGCATGTGACGCCGTTTCGGGCGCAGCGCTGGATCGACCTGTGGGAGCCGGCCGCTGCGCTGGCCCCCAAGTACGGCGCGGTCGACTGGAAGATCTACCGCTCGACCGAGGATCCGCTCCTGTTCCGCCAGGTGATCACCTGGAACGACAAGGCCGACTTCGAGAGCTACTGGTTCTCGGAGGAGGTCTCCACAATCCGGGAGCAGGTCATCGACCTCTACGACAAGCCGATGCTGCCGGTCTGGTGCACGCCGATCATCGGTAGCTGACCGGTCCTCGGGCGGACCGGGCCCGAAGCTCCCTGCTCAGCGGTATCTGAACACCGGTCGCGGGCTTAGAACGGGTCTGGCATCCGGACACGAAGCCCGGTGAAGCTTCCGAAAGCGCCCTTGGCGCCCTTGCTGGAGGCGATCGAGAAGGTCGTATCGCGACCCTTTAGTTCTCCGCTCTTGGCGTCGTCAGCGAAGCCCAGCATCTTGCCGTTGACCATGGCGACCAGACGGGCCGAACCCGACGGCTTGCCGTTGATCCCGTTGTAGGCGCGCAGGGTGAGTCTGTTGGCGGCGCCGAAGCCTGCGATCACCTTGCCGGATTTGCCGCCCTTCAGCACCTCGACCCTGCCACGGGCGCGGACCTTGCGGATCTGCCAGCGGCGACCGCTCGGGTAGACGGCGAGCTGATAGCGACTGCCGTCCCTGGCCTGCCGGAGATTGACCGAGAGGAAGGTCCTCGACTTGAGCGCCTTCGGGGTCGACTTGAAGAGCCGCCCGGTCGCCGTCACCTCGAGATCCCGGCCGACGACCGGAACGAGATAGGCGCATTCGCGGGTGCTCTTGCCGAGCCGGAACTTGATTGAGTTCCCGGAGCCACTCCTGATGCAGTTTCCTTTGCCCCGGTACTTGCCGATCTGGGCTCGGTTGTCGCCGGTCGAAAGCTGGTTCTTGTAAATCGTGATCGAAGAAGCGGCCTCGGCGGCGCCCGCAAGTGACAGCGACAGGAGCAGGGAGGCGAAGATGCCGACAATCGTGGCCTTCGCGCGGGGAGCGGATATTGAGGGGATCGTGAGTAAGCGCATACAAAAAGCCTAAACACAGCAGACCCGCAAAGGGTGCGGCGCAGGTGCGCAGTATCTTTTAGCCCATGAGCGAACACCGCCTGCCCGCGCGCGACCGCCCCTGGGTGATGCGCACATATGCGGGCCACTCCGATGCCCGCCGTTCGAACGAGCTTTACCGCAACAACCTCGAGAAAGGCCAGACCGGCCTCTCGGTTGCCTTCGACCTGCCGACCCAGACCGGCTATGACCCCGACCAGGTGCTCTCGCGTGGCGAGGTCGGCAAGGTCGGTGTGTCGGTGGCCCACCTGGGCGACATGAACGCCCTGATGGACCAGATCCCGCTGGGCACGATGAACACCTCGATGACGATCAACGCGGTGGCCGCCTGGATGCTCGGCCTGTACGTGGCCGCAGCCGAAGAGACCGGGGTCGACCGGGCGGAGCTCAAGGGTACGACCCAGAACGACATCATCAAGGAATACCTCTCGCGTGGCACCTACGCCTTCCCGCCGGAGCCTTCGATGAGGCTGATTGCCGACATGGTGGCCTTCACCGTCAACGAGGTGCCGAGCTGGAACCCGATCAACATCTGCAGTTACCACCTTCAGGAAGCCGGAGCCACGCCCGTGCAGGAGATCGCCTACGCGATCTCGACCGGGATCGCCGTCCTCGATGAAGTCAAGGCCCGCGGACAGGTAGCCGACGAGGACTTCCCCAGGGTTTTCGGCCGGATTTCGTTCTTTGTCAACGCCGGCATCAGGTTCATCGAAGAGATTGCCAAGCTGAAGACGATGGGCAGGATCTGGACCGAGATCGGCCGCCAGCGCTACGGCGTCGAGGACCCGAAGATGCTGCGCTTCCGTTACGGGGTCCAGGTCAACTCACTCGGGCTGACCGAGGCTCAGCCGGAGAACAACGTCCAGCGCATCGTGCTCGAAGCCCTTGCCGTCACCCTCGCAAAGGACTCCAGGGCCCGGGCCCTCCAACTCCCCGCCTGGAACGAAGCGATGGGCCTGCCCCGGCCCTGGGACCAGCAGTGGAGCCTTCGAATCCAGCAGGTGCTGGCCTTCGAGACCGACATCCTGGATTACCCCGACATCTTCGAAGGCTCGAAGGTCATGGAAGGACTGGTCGACGAGTTCACCGCAGGCGCCAGTGACGAGATAGCCGTGGTCGAAGAAAAGGGCGGCGCCGTAGCCGCGGTCCCCTACATGAAGGCCCGGCTGGTCGAATCGCACCGCGAGCGCTTCGCCCGGATAGAAGACGGCTCCCAGAAGGTCGTGGGCCTCAACTGCTACGAAACGAGCGAGGAGTCACCGCTGACCGCAAGCGTCGACGGCGGCATCATGAAGCCCGACCCCGAGGTCGAGCGCGAGCGCATCGAGGCTCTCGAGTCCTGGCGTTCCGAACGTGACCAGGCTGCGGTTGACGGCGCTCTTGCCGAGGTCGCGAGGGTGGCCGAAAGCGACGAGAACATCATGCCCTCGACCATCGCCGCCGCGAAGGCCGGGGCGACGACCGGCGAATGGGCCGAAGCCCTGCGTGAGGTATTCGGTCCTTACCGCGGTCCCACCGGCGTCAGCGGGGCCGCGCCCGGCAAGGATCGCGAAAGCCTCGCCGAGACGCGCGAAAAGGTAAACCAGGTCTCCGAACAGATCGGGCACCGGATCCGGATACTGGTCGGCAAGCCCGGCCTCGACGGACACTCGAACGGTTCCGAGCAGATAGCCCTGCGGGCCCGTGACGTCGGCATGGAGGTGGTCTACCAGGGCATCAGGCTCACTCCGGAGGAAATCGCCGCCTCGGCTCTCCAGGAAGATGTCGACATCGTCGGTCTCTCGATCCTTTCCGGCTCCCACCTCGAGCTGGTCCCGGAGGTCGTCCGACTGCTGGCCGAGGAAGGTATCGACGTGCCGGTCGTCGCCGGCGGCATCATCCCGCCCGAAGACGCCGATCAGCTGATCGCGGGCGGTGTCGCCGGTGTCTACACGCCGAAAGACTTCGACATGAACGGGATCATGAAGGAGATGGTCGATCTGGTCGCCCAGCGCCACCAGCGATCCGGCAGCCCCGAAGCTCAGCCCGTATAAGGTTTTTCCATGGGAGCAAGTGCCTCGCGCAAGCCGTCGGAGAACCTGCTGCGCATCCTCGCAGCGGTCGTCGGGCTGGTCGGGCTGGCGATCGCCGGCTACATCATGATCGAACAGATTCAGGACAAGGTCCCGGTTTGCGGCAGGGGCGGCGGCTGCGAGACGGTCCTCACCAGCGAGTACGCGGAACTGTTCGGCATTCCGCTCTACTACTTCGGAGTCGTCGGCTACATCAGCATCCTCGGAGCGACTCTCGTCGCCGGCGATCGCGGCAGGCTGGCAGCATTCGTACTTTCTTTCTTCGGTTTCGGCGTAAGCGCCTACCTGACATTCCTGCAGTACGTGGTGATCGACAGCATCTGCGTCTGGTGCCGCGGCAGCGCGATCGCCATGGCCGTCCTTTTCCTGCTCTGCCTGACCCGCCTGCTCATGTACTACGGAACCGATTTCGACCTCGAAGATGACCGCGACTCTGACCTCGAAGGCGAACCGCCGGAAACCACGCCTCCGGGCGACCCAGCGGCAGACCAGCCGACTTAGATTCAATTGACCTCAACTAGATAGGATTTCGACCAATGGCTACCGGACCGCAGCAGAAGAGAAAAGAACTCCGCGAGAAGCGTCTAAAGGCTGAATCTCAGGCCAAAGGCAGCGATCGTCGGCAAAACATGACCAAGATCGTCGGTATCGCGGCATTCTTCGCGGTCATCGCGGTCGCTGCGATCGCCGTCATCAGCCTCAGCGGCAGTGACGAGACGACCAAGGCGAGTAGTGACGTCGACAAGCTGCTGGCCGGGATCCCGCAGGACGGAGACGTGCTCGGCGAGCCCGACGCGCCGGTGACCCTGGTCGAGTTCGCCGACCTCCAGTGCCCCGCCTGCCAGCAGGCTTCGGAGGAAATCATCCCCGACGTGATCAACGGCCCGGTCAAGGACGGCACCGCCAAGTACGAGTTCAACAACTGGGCGATCCTCGGACCGGACTCGGTCACAGCCGCCAAGGCCGCCCTTGCCGCCCAGGAACAGGATCTGCTGCAGCAGTTCGTCGAGAACTTCTACGCCAACCAGGGCCTCGAAAACAGCGGCTATGTGACCGATGACTTCCTGCGCGACATCGCCGAAAAGGCCGGCATCCCCGATCTCGAAAAGTGGGAAGCGGACCGTGACCTGCCGAAGTGGGACGAGGTCCTGCTCGAGGTAGACAACGAAGCGATCGATTCCAACTTCAGCGGCACGCCCAGTTTCGCGATCAGGAACGAGGACGGAAGCCTCGAACAGATCAATGCCGGCTCCGCAGACGACATCATCAAGGCGATCAATCAGGCCCAGTGACGGTGGAAGACGGCATCTCGTCGTGGCTCCGCTGTTATCGGTGCTGGTCCCGGAACCTCGAAGTTCAGGTTCACTACGACGCAATCCGCAAGGTTGACCCGGAGACGGGGCTGCCGGCCGAAGGCGTCGATGAGATTCAGGAGTCGGTGGTTCAGTGCCTCGACTGCATGCATGACCAGCCCCATCTGACCTTCGAAGGCGATCGTGTGGTGCCGATCGGGGACCGCTGGGAGCGCATGGTCGCCGGAACCCCCTGGGTCGCGTCAGTGACGGTCACTGTGGACGCCGACCGGGTCGAGGCCTGCTCGGGTCCGGAGGCGGTCGAGTTCCTCACTTACGGCGCCTTCGGCGATGCCGGCACGAGGGAGTTCTTCACCCACGTGCGCTTTCACAAGCACCAGGGCGACCAGATCGCCGTCCACCTGCTGGTCGAGCTTTACGCCCGCTCACCCGAAGAAGCGACGGGCGTGCTCGAGGACGCCGCCAGCGGCAGCCTCGAGATCACCTCCCTGGCCGAGGAGTCCCGCCCCCCGGCCCACGCCTCCGACAGCCCTCACTGACCTGAGCCGGACTCCGGTCGATCGCCAGAGCCGGACTCGTCGCGGTCGATCACTTTTTCTCTCGCCTCACGGGCCTTCTCGGCCAGAGAGCCATCGCCGGCAAGGATCTCCCGGAGCTCCTTGCCGTCTCGTTTCAGGTTCTCGGGCTCGACCCTGTCGCCAAGCTTGTCTTCGGCCTGCTTCTTGAGCCGGCCCGCCTGCTGACCCAGTTTCTTGAAGTCCATGCCCGGAGGCTACCGCCTACTCGACAGCACCTTCTTCGGCGATCGGGGTGCCGTGGACCTTGCGCGGGATGAGGGCGGTGCGATTGAACCTGGCGACCAGGAGGCCGTCCTGGTTGAAGACGCGAGTCTGGACCTTGACCAGGCCACGGTCGAGCTTCGACTTCGACTCACGGACCTCAAGGACCTCGGACTCGCAGAAGAGCGTATCGCCGTGGAAGACGGGGTTCGGATGGCTGAGTTCATCGGTGGCGAGGTTGGCGATCGCCTTACCGGAGAAGTCGGAAACCGACATGCCGACGGCGAGCGAGTAGACCAGCGGTCCGACGACGACGTTGCGGCCCTGCTGGGAGGCATTGGCGTGAACGTCGTTGATATGGAGCGGGTGATGGTTCATCGTCAGCAGGCAGAACAGGTGGTCATCGGACTCGGTCACGGTCTTGGCCGGCATGTGCTTGTAAACGGCGCCAATCTCGAACTCCTCGAGGTAGCGGCCGTACGGATGCGAGCCGCTCTGTTCGCGCTCAGCCTGATCGGTCGTAAAATCGGGTGCTGCTTCACTCATGCGTAGGTATTCCTTTTCTGATGTGTGCTGCTAGTGGACTTTTTTGAGCTTGGCCCGCTGCTCGTGGGTCTCGAAGACCCGGACGATCAGCCTGGCGACGTTGGAGTCGCCCTCGAACCGGATGTGACCGGTCTCGGCGGCTCGCCTGAATGACGATGCCGTGCTCTTCTCGTCGGCCAGCGTGTTGAACTGGGCCCGGTCGATCTCGACCCGGCACCGTTCGTCTTCTCCCCTGCCCTTGCTTATCTGCGGCCCGGGAACCTCGACCCGGTAAGTCTGCATGTCGCCCTTGGCACGGATGTCGAGCCCGAAGACAAGCTTCAGCTTCTTCAGGGCCGGAACCTCCTCCTGGAGGTTGCTGATGGCCGACTCGATCATCTGCGCTGTTGATGGCATGACTGTTGTTTATCAGGCAAAAGGCGGTCTGGGCTCAGTCGCCCGACCGGCTCTCTTCGTAGATCCGTATGTATTCGTCAACCGGAACTTTCGCGATCGCTTCGCCGACCAGATCCAGCGGCAGATTCTCCAGCTTCCTGAAACGCACGCAGGCATTTCCGATGTCCAGCTTCGCCCCGCATTCGTTTGCTTCGTGCTCGAACCACTCCCGCGTGCTCTGATCGCAATAGACGCCCATCAGGTAAAGCGACATGTGACGCTTCTGGGAGGCCAGAGCCGCATAGGAAAGCGGCTGATCGTTGTAGGTCTCCGGGTAGCGAGACAATGGGATCTCGTAGGAGACCATGCCCCAGCGCAC
>JBBRVF010000050.1:0-7455 GCA_038247145.1 Solirubrobacterales bacterium
CTTGCCAACGGTCCCCGCGAGGAGCACGGTCGGCCCCTCGCCGGGGGGCGTGCGATCTCGACCGCGATCACCTTCGGGCGACACCCGTCGCAGGGTCCATCCGCGTCAGAAGGCGGACCGCGCTAGCCTCGGTTCAGATGTTAAAGAATCAAATATCGCTCCTGATGGGGTTCTACTTCTCGCCCCGCGGTGGCTCAGCGCATGCATGCAGGGCGATAGCGACGGAGCTTGAGCGGCAGGGGGTCGACGTGAAACTGCTCGCCGGTTCAAGAAGTGACCTCGGTGCACACGCCGACGCGAACCGCTTCTTCGCCGGGCTCGACCTCGAGACTGTCGACTTCACGGATTCGGTTCGCGCCGAAACGCCGCCTCTCTACGACGGCGGCCCCGGCTGTGCCCCGGTCCACGCTTCCTACGAAGACCGCCCCGGGGGGGAGGACCCGGTCTTTGCCAACCTCGACGACGAGTCTTTCGAACTCCAGGTCAAGGCCTGGAGGCGCGCCCTCGTCGCCGCCGGCGCCGGCGAGAAGACGATGCTCTATCTGCATCACCTGACCCCGATCAACGAAGCGGCGGCGCGCGAGTACCCGGAGCTCCCGATCCTGGGCCACATACATGGATCGGAGCTGTTGATGCTCGAGCAGATCGCCGCCGAGCCGCGCCCGGACTGGCCCTACGCCGAGCGCTGGGTAGAACGCATCTGCGAATGGGCCGCGGCGTGTTCGCAGATCGTCGTCAACAGCCCGGACGGTCGCCGCCGTGCGGCCCGTCTGCTCGATCTTGATCCGGAGCGGTTCATCCTGATCCCGAACGGATTCGACCCGAGCTTCGTGCCTCGCCCCAGTGACCGGCGGGCGCTCTGGGAGCGTCATCTCGTCGAGGAGCCGCAGGGATGGCGACCCGGAGGTACTCCGGGCAGTGTTCGTTATCGGCGGGAGGAGCTGGCTCCGCTGGAAGGCACAGTCCTGCTCTACTGCGGCCGCTTCACTGAGGTCAAGCGCATGACCCTGCTGATCGAGGCCTACGCCGCCGCCCGGCCGGGCTTCAATACGCCGACGGCGCTGGTTCTGCTCGGCGGCTTTCCCGGAGAGTGGGAGGGCGAGCATCCCTTCGAAACCGTCCAGCGCCTTGGCCTGGATGACGTATTCCTTGCCGGCTGGCATGAACATAGCTCCCTGCCCGAGTTGCTCAACGGCGCCGACGTCATGGTCCACGCCTCGGTTCGCGAGCAATTCGGCCAGGTCCTGGTCGAGGGCATGGCCTGCGGCATACCTCCGATCGCGGTGGACCGCGCCGGACCGGCCAGCATCGTCAAGGACGGCCGCACCGGCTGGCTGATCGAGCCCGACGACGCCGGTGCCCTCGGCGGGGCCATGATCGATGCCGTGAACGATCCACCCGGGCGTATGGCCCGCGGAGAAGCGTCCCGCGTTGAAGCCCAGCGGCGATATACCTGGGGCGCCATCGGCGCCTCCCTGGCCGGTGAGCTGCGAGAGATCGAAGCGGCTCGGCACACCGACGAATATTTGACCGGCTCGTTGAGGGCCGGACCGATCGCCGAGGATCCGGTGCCGAACGATGCATGGCCCCAACGAGGCTGATTTGGAGATTGCGTGGTCAGCTTCAGCGACTACGGCTGGCCTTGCGCAGTCGCCTCCGCCCCCTTCAGCGCGGCCCTTCGGCCCGGGGCGACGCTGCGGCGAAAACCGGCCTTATAGAGGTCAAAATCCCATCCTGCAAGGAAGCTCTCCGCCCCGGCTCGACCGGATTCGTAGAGGGCGTCGGCGCGCGCATGCGACAGGTCGAACTCGGTGGTTCTGATCCCCAGCGTTTCAACGCTGATCGTGCGGACGAATGATGCGCTCTCAAGGTACATGCGGTCGTGGGCTTCAAGCATGGTTCGGACGATGCTCTTCGCGAATTCCGCCAGGCCGTCGGACTCGCCGGTAGCCGGTAGTCGGTGACCCAGATCCTTGCCTGGTTCCGGCTCGACCAGCATCAGCCCGAAGGTCGGCCAGGACGGATCATCTCCATCGTCGAAGAGCCAGACCGGGAAATTGGAGAGCATGCCGCCGTCGACGATCGTATGGGTGCGCCCGTCGGTCTCCGACGTCCAGGACCAGGGCTCGAAGAAGATCGGGATGCTCATGCTCATCCGCACCGCTTCAGCGACGCTGAGTTCATCGGGATCTACTCCAAACCGGGCAGCATCCTGCGGCAGGATCAGGAGGCGCCGGTCGGTCAGGTCGGAGGCGATCACCTGACCCCGATAGCGAAAGCGCGGCTCGGAGGAGAACTCGGGGTGGACCAGGTCGGCATAGGTACAGACGTTCTTCGCGGCCAGGAGCTCGCTGATCCAGCTCATGAAGAATTCGCCTTCATAGACCCCGCGATCCTTTAGCAGGCTCAGCGGGGCGCCGATCAGAGGCAACCTGTCTTCCCAGCCGCTGTCCTTGAACTTCCGGAAGTCCAGGTCGCGCAGAATTGAGCGCAGTTCGACCGGGGTGTATCCGGCGGCGGTCAATACCGCGACGATCGCGCCCGCAGAGGCGCCGGCGATGTTCTGTGGCTCGAAGCCACGCTCATCGAGGACCGCCAGGGCTCCGACCAGTCCTATGCCCTTGACGCCGCCACCTTCCAGAACCAGGTCAATCCGTTTCTCCTGATCAGGTGGCATGGCGTCCATGGGCGTAGCCGTGGTCGTGGCGCTTGCGGGACTTGTGATCGAAGCCCGCAATCAAGGAGACGAATCGCGCGGGCGAAGCGCGCCACTTGAGCTTCGACATCTTGGTCCTGCCTTTCACTCGGGTTGAACCGGGCGCCGGAAGCGCTACCGCCCGCCCCCGGGGAAATCATGCGCCCGGCGGTCTGTTGCCCAGCCTATGTCCATCCACACCGGACTGCAAGTGGCGGCAGGCTGCGGCCTCCGGCCGGCCAGGTTCTTGCTTCGCCAGTCGACACCGTACGGCCGAAACCCCTTGGAGTCTCGCTTGTCGCCTATCGCCACCGAAGTCGGCATAGCGTCGACCGCGAAGGTGGTCGCAGCACCGACTGACGTACGAAACCGAAGGTCACAGGATCGAATCCAGTCGGGCGCGCTGAAGAACCACGACGACGGGCACGCCGTCACGGCGCACCCGTCGTCTGATGTGGTCGATGAGATCAGGCTTCGGCCGTTGCCGCGCCTTCCAGCACGGCCGGCTCACCTTCGCCGGTCAGGTTGGCCGGCGTCTCCTCGGCGGCACGGGGTCCACTCTCGGTACCTCCGGGCAGGATCCGTTCCAGCCAGGCCGGCAGGTACCAGTTCCAGTCGCCGAGCAGTGACATCGTCGCCGGCAGAAGGACGCCCCGGATGATCGTCGCGTCGATCAGGACGGCGATCGCGAGGCCGACCCCCATCTGTTTCATCTCGAGGAAGCTGAGGGTCGCGAAGATCGCGAAAACGGCAACCATCACCACGGCGGCACTGGTCACGGTCCCGGCGGTGCTGGCGATCCCGTGCCGCACCGATTCGTCGGAGCTCATTCCCCCGTCGTAGGCCTCCTTGATCCGGGTCAGGATGAAGACGTGGTAGTCCATCGAGAGACCGAAGAGGACTACGAAGAGAAACAGCGGCAACCAGTTGATGATCCCGCCGTTCGACTGGAAGCCGAGCACCGATTCACCCCAGCCGTTCTGGAAGACCAGCACCAGGACGCCGTAGGCCGCTCCGACACTGAGCAGGTTGAGTGCGATCGCCTTGAGCGGGATGACGATCGACCGGAAGGTCAGCAGCATCAGCAGGAACGCCAGACCCAGGACGAAGGCGAACACCAGCGGCAAGCGCTCGTTGAGCAGGTCGCTGAAGTCCTTCGACTGGGCGGCGGGTCCGGTGACGCTGACCGTCGCGCCTTCCACCTGTCCGAACGTTGCTGGAACGAGCTCATTTCTGATTTCTTCCATTGCCGCGATCGACTTTTCATCGTTGCCGCTACCGGGGGTCGGGATGCTGACCTGGGCTACGTCCCCTGACTTGCTGTAGGCGACACTCGCCCCGGGAATCAGGCCTTCGAAAGCATCCGCCCGGCGAACCAGCAGGTCGATGCCTGATGCGACCTCACCTTCCCGTACGTTCTCGGCTTCGATCACCACACCCGCCTGAACGGATTCCTTCGGAAAGGCCTCCTGGATGCGGTCGTAGGTCTGGACGACCGCAAGGTCTTTCGGCAGGCCGTCTACCCCGTTTACCACCGGGTTGAGGCCGAGACCCGGTATCGCCAGGGCCAGCAGGGCACCTCCGGCGATCACGATCGAGAGGATCGGCCGCCGCATGACCCGAGTGGCCACGACACCCCAGAACTTCGATTCACCGGCCGGCTTGCGCAGGCGTTTCGTGAACGGAATACGGCCCTTCTCCACCCGGTCGCCCAGCCACGAGAGCAAGGCGGGCAGCACCGTGAGCGAAGCGAACATCGCGACTCCGACCACCATCATCGTGCCGATCGCGAACGACATGAAAGTCTTGTCGCCCGTGAACAGCAAGCCGGCCATCGCGACGATCTCCGTGACACCGGTGATCAGAAGGGCTCCGCCTGAGGTTGCGGCGGCCCTGGAGAGTGCCTCCCGCTCGCTCTTGCCGGCCGCTCGTTCTTCGCGCTCGCGGCGCAGGTAGAACAGCGAATAGTCGACTCCCACCGCGAGTCCGATCAGCAGGACCACTGAAGCGAGACTGTCGGAGACCGGCAGGATCTGGCCGGGGATCGCGACCAGTCCGAGGGTAGCCGCAACCGCAGAGATCGCCAGGAGCAGAGGTATGCCGGCCGCGACCAGCGACCCGAAGGCGATCACGAGGATGATCAGCGTGATCGGCAGCGAGAGAGTCTCAGCTTGCCTGAGATCGTCCGCGAACACCTGGTTGACCGCCTTGCTGGCGCTGGCATCGCCGAACTGCTCGATGGTGAATCCGGGGTTTGCTGCGGCGACACCGACGATCGCGTCGAGGCTCGTATCGACTCTTGTTTCGGCCGCGTCGGCGTTCCCGGGTATCTCGAACTCGATTAGTGCGGAATGGCCGTCGGGAGAGATCGCGCCGCCGCCGTTGGCCGGCGAACTGACGTTGATCACGTTCGCGGCGGAACGAAGGCTCCGGGTGACTTCATCGATGGCGCCGGCGAATCCGGGGTCCCTCGTGGTCAGCGTCTCGTTCTGGATCAACACGAGTTCGCTGTTCGGGACCAACGCGGCCCTTTCGAGGGCGGCTTCTGCCCGGGCGGATTCACCCGAGTAATTGTCCGCGTTCGACATAGCTTTCGTGCCAAGCGATCCGCCGACTACGACCGCGACGACCACGAAAGCGAACCATCCCCAGATGGCCGTCTTGCGGTGGGTCGCGCTCCATTCGGCGATCCGACTGACAAATTCGATGCGATGCATTTCGGGTTCCCTTCGTTGAGTTGCTTGCTGGAATCAGAGTCCCAGCGCGCAGACCGGTTTCCAGTGGGGCTAGCAGGCATCTCCGGGTTCGGTCAGCGCCGGGAGATGGTGCGGGTGGCCGTACCGACACAGCACCGGCGATCAGCGACAATCGACCGATGAGCAGATCGATCGTGATAATCGATGACAACCCGGGATTCCGTGCGAGTGCACGGCGGGTCCTCGAGGATGAGGGTTGCCTGGTGCTGGCCGAAGCCGGCGACGGTGAGTCGGGGGTCGAGCTGGTGCTCGAACATTCGCCGGATATCGCGATCGTCGACATCCAGCTTCCTGGAATGGACGGGTTCGAGGTGACCCGAAGGATCGGTGCTTCAGCCACAGCTCCGGCGGTGGTCCTCACCTCCAGCCGTGACCGATCGGACTTCGGTTCGCTGGTAGAGCAAAGCCCCGCCCGGGGATTCGTGCCCAAATCCCGCCTCTCTGCCGGGGCCGTCGAAGCACTGATCTCGTGACCGGACTCAGGCGTGCCCTCGTCGTGATCGGCGCTGCAGCCCTCGTGCTCGGCCTCGCGGCGATCCCGGTCGTCCTGACCAGCGACCACAACGACGAACCGGTGCCCCAGCTCCTGACGGCACTGGTCGTCGGCTGGTCGTTCGTCGGAACCGGGATCTACGCCTGGTGGCGTCGCCCGGGCAACAGCATCGGCACGCTGATGACCCTGACCGGGTTCTTCTGGTTGCTTTTCGCTTTCAACGCTTCGAACTCGCCTGGTCCTTTCATCATCGGCATGGCGCTGCCGGTGATCGCCTTCGGCTTCCTGGTCCACCTGCTGCTCAGTTTTCCCGACGGCCGGTTGAGTGGGAAGCTCGAGCGGGTCGTCGTGGTCACCACCTACCTGCTGGTCACTGTCGTCCAGTGGGTCACCGTGGTCTTCGGCGATACCCAGGATCCGTCGATCTGCGGTCCGGATTGTCCGACGAACCCGCTGCTCATAGCCGATAACGAAACCGTGTTCAACGTGGCCGTCTCGGCAACCGCGGTGACAGTCGTGGTCGTGATCGCCGGCCTGCTCGTCGCCCTGCGTCGCCGGTGGAATCGCTGGCCTCCGGCGACGAGGAACGCTTATACGCCGGTCCTCTGGACCGGTGCCGCCGTACTGGTCCTGCAGTCAGCGCTGCTGGTCGCAGATGCCCTCGGAGCAAGCGACGGGACGATCACGGTGATCTTCTCTGCCGCCCTGTTCCCCCTCGCCGCCATCCCTTACGCCTATCTGGTCGGAGTGCTTCGGAGCCGGATCTCGCAAGCGGACGCGGTTGGCGAACTGATCACTTCGCTCAGTCGCGGTGGCGACCAGCAGCGTGACCTGATCGAGATGATGTCCGGGGCGCTGGGCGACCCGCGCCTTGACATCGCCTACTGGGTCCCGGAGCTCGAGGGCTACGTGGAATCGCAGGGCATCCCGGTCGAGCTGCCCGAGGACCCCCGCCGCGGGGCCGCGGTCCAGCACGACGACCGGCCGATCGCTGTGCTGCTCCATGGCGAACCGCTCGAAGATGGTGGTGACAACGCTCGCCGCCTCGCCGCGGCAGCCGCACTGAACCTCGAGAACGAGCGTCTGGAAGCTGAGTTGCGCTCGCGGGTGCGCGAGTTGAGGGCATCACGGAGAAGGCTGGTCGAAGCCGGTGACGCCGAACGCACTCGGGTCGAGCGCAACCTGCACGACGGAGCACAGCAGCGTCTGGTCTCCCTGGCGCTGAGTCTGCGACTAGCGCGTTCGAAGGTGGAAGATGATCCGGTGAAGGCGACTCGACTGCTTGACGAAGCCACTGAAGAACTCGAGGAGGCGACCCGCGAGCTTCGTGAACTGGCCCGTGGTATCCACCCGGCGGTCCTCACCGACCGCGGTCTGGGGGCCGCTCTCGAAGGACTCGCCAGCAGGGCCGCGATACCGGTGTGCATC
Organism: Solirubrobacterales bacterium; assembly: GCA_038247145.1. Taxonomy (GTDB): domain Bacteria; phylum Actinomycetota; class Thermoleophilia; order Solirubrobacterales; family 70-9; genus 67-14. The sequence continues at coordinate 7,373 of JBBRVF010000050.1, forward strand.
GATTCGGACCTTGAAGCGAGGCTTCCTGCCGGGTCGGAGGCCGCCGCCTACTACGTGGTCGCCGAAGCGTTGACCAACGTGGC
>JBBRVF010000051.1:0-7269 GCA_038247145.1 Solirubrobacterales bacterium
AGGAGATAACCGGTCTTCTCGGCCAGCTCCGGGCGGCGCTGGCGAGACCGGTCAGCGACGGCCACTCGCCCGATACCGGCGACTCGCGCTCCTTCCGGGAACTGGTCGAGTGGTTCGCCGAGTCGGAGTCGATCGAGCTTTCCTGGCAGAGCGTCGTGGTGACCCCTCCTCACCTCGAGACGATGGCCCGCTCCGCTCTGGTCGAAGCGCTCCGCAACGCTGAGAAGCATTCGAACGGAGGTGCGGTCCAGATCCGGGTCGGGGCGAGCGATGGCGCGTTTTCGATCGAGGTGAGCAACGATCGGGTCGAGCCGGTCGTGGGCGAGCGCTCCTCGGGCGGCGGTGGGCTTGGCCTGAGGCTGCTTACCCTCGAGGCGCTTCAGAATGACGCCCTGGTCGAGTTCGGGCCGGTCGAGGACGATCGCTGGCGTTTCCGCCTGCTGGCCCCGATCGAGTCGCGCTCGTGAATACGGGAGTCGGGTTCCGAATACTCGTGGTCGATGACCACGAAGTCGTCCACTGGGGTTTCCGGCTGCTGCTCGAACGGCAGTCCTGGGTCGAGCGCAGCGACGGCGCCATTGGCGCCTCGGATGCGGTCGAGACCGCTCGCACTCTGAGGCCGGACGTCGCCCTGGTCGATCTCATGCTCGGAAGCGAATCTGGTGCCGACGTGTCGTCGGCGATTCGCGCGGCTTCTCCGAATACGAAAGTGCTGCTGATTTCAGGGGCCGGCCGGATCTCCCCGGGGGTGGCTCGCGCGGCCGGCGCCTCGGGCTTCGTCTCCAAGGATTGGAGCGCTGCAGACGTGATCAAGGCGATCCGCATGGTCGCGCTCGGCTCGGAGGTTTTCGCCGAAGACGACCACGGCGACGCGGTCGGACTGAGCGAGCGCGAAATCGAGGTACTCCATCTGGTTGCGACCGGAGCGACGAACAAGGAGATCGCCGGTCGTCTTTACCTTTCCCCGCATACGGTCAAGGAGCACACCAGCGCGATCTACCGCAAGCTCGAAGTCAGGAATCGGGCCGAGGCGGTGAAGAGCGCCCAGGCGCTCGGCCTGCTCGCCTGAACCGCGGCGGTATGCGGTCGCTGGTTTCCCCCCGGCCGGACCGGAAGCTCCACCCGATCGGGGGGTATTAACCGCAAAAGGCAAGACACGGACGGCTCGCAGGTGAATGCTTGGCGCAATGAGTGCCCGGCGGAAGTCCAACCCCTCGATGACGGTCTTGCTATTTCCCGGCCAGGGAAGCCAGCGCCCGGGCATGCGCGACGCGGTCGCCGAGCACTCTCCGGAGCTGCTTCGGCTGGCGACAAAGGAGACAGGGGGCGATCCCTTCGAGCTGATCTCCGAAGGCACCGCCTTCCAGCAGCCGGCCCTCTACTGTGCCTCGATCTCCGCCTGGAAGGCGGCCGGTTCGCCTCGATCGGACTTCTACGCCGGTCATTCGCTGGGTGAGCTGGCCGCTGCAGCAGCGGCCGGTTGGATCTCGGTCGAAGACGGACTCCATCTGGCTGTGGTCCGCGGAAGGCTGATGCAGGATGCGGCGACCGCCGAGCCCGGTGGCATGCTCGCCGTGCTCGGTGCCGGCGAGGGAGTGGCGACGCTGGCCTGCTCGATCGGCCTGACCGTGGCCAACGACAACGCACCCGACCAGGTCGTGCTCTCCGGACCGGCGGAGTCAATCGACGAAGCTCGCGGCAAGTTCAAGCAGGCGGGAATCCGGACTGTGAGGCTGCCGATCTCCGGCGCCTTCCATTCTCCGTCGATGCAGACTGCGGTGCCCGGATTCGCCTCTGCGCTCGACGGAGTCGAGGTGAAGGCGTCGAAAGCCGGCCTGCTCTCCTCGACAACCACACGTCCGGTCACCGACCTCAGGGCCGGTTTGCTCTCGGCTCTGACCAAGCCGGTCCGCTGGCGCGAGACCGTGCTTTACCTGCGAGAGCAGGGCGTATCTCGCTTCGTGGAGACCGGACCGGGAGAGGTTTTGACCGGGCTCGTCCGGCGCACTCTCGGCGAGGTCGATGCCGGGCCGCTGTCGGCGCTTGCTCCGAAAGCCGAGGCAGCCGGTGTTTGAGCTCGAGATGGACGGGGCCAATCCGGCCGGAGATCTGGCAGTGACCCGCAACGGTCACGAGCCCCGCTCCCTCAAGTCGGCCTCGATCGCCGGCCTCGGGGTGTCGCTTCCGGAGACCGTCGTGTCGAACGGCCCGATCGCCGAGCGCCTCGGTGTGTCGCCTGATTGGATCACGGCGCGCACGGGAGTGGTCGAACGACGGGTCGCCGCCGAGGGGGAAGGCCTGGTCGACTTCGCGTTTGAGGCGTCCAGCGCCGCACTCTCCGAAGCCGGAGTCGAAGCGACCGACATCGACCTGGTCCTGGTCGCCACCTGCAGCTTCGACCTGCTCTGCCCGACCGCTTCGGCGCTGCTCGCCGCCCGTCTCGGTACCGGCTGCGCCGCCGCCTTCGACATCAATGCCGCCTGCTCGGGCTTTCTTTCCGGGCTCTCGACCGCGACTGCCCAGATCGAATCGGGCCGGGCCCGCAACGTGCTGGTGGTCGGAGCCGACCTTATGCATCGGGTGATCGATCACGACGACCGCTCCACCGCGGGCATATTCGCCGACGGGGCCGGTGCGGTCGTGGTCAGCGCAGGAGAGGGCTCCAGCCGGATCGGTCAGGTGCTGCTCGGCAGCGACGGCGACCGCGGCGACCTGGTCGAAGCGACACGCGCCGAGGCGGTTATCCACATGAAAGGTCACGACACCTTTCGCCAGGCGGTCGAGCGACTGGAGGAGGTCACGCTGGCAGCGCTCGCCGCCGCCAATACCGATCTCGAACACATCGACCTGTTCGCCTACCATCAGGCGAACTCGAGAATCATCGAGGCAGTCGGCGAACGCCTCGGACTGGACGCGGAGAAGGTGATCGACTGCGTTCCGAAGTACGGCAATACCTCGGCCGCCTCGATCCCGATCGCCCTCGGCGAAGCCCGATCACAGGGTCGACTTGAAACGGGTGACCGGGTGCTGCTCGGCGCATTTGGTGGCGGGTTGACCTGGGGAGCGACAGTCGTCGAGTGGGACCAGGAGTGAGTACCACGGAACCTGCCGGCGCGGCTTTGATCACCGGTGCTTCGGGCGGAATCGGCGCCGCGGTCGCTGCAGCGCTGGCGTCCGAGGGACGGCCGCTGGCGATCCATTACCGATCCGACCCCGACGGTGCCGGTGATGTCGCCGGGAGGATCGAGGCCGAAGGGGGCAGAGCCGAGACCTTTCAGGCCGACCTCTCTGAACCCGAATCGATCCTCGGGCTGGTCGACCAAGTGGAAGAGCGTTTCGGGCCGGTGCTGGTCCTCGTAAACAACGCCGGACGGCGAGCCGACGGCCTCGCCGCCCAGCTTGACGACGACCAGTGGGACCGGGTCATACAGACCAACCTCAGCGCAGCCTTTCGCCTCACCCGTCGTGTGCTCAAGCCGATGCTGCGTGCCCGCTACGGGCGAATCGTCAACGTCGCTTCGATAGTCGGCCCCCGAGCCAATGCCGGTCAGGCCAACTACGCGGCATCGAAGGCCGGTCTGCTCGGCATGACCCGCACGGTCGCGGTCGAGGTCGCCCGTCGCGGCGTCACCGTGAACGCGGTCGCACCCGGCTTCGTTGAGACCGGGCTCACGGCCGACCTCGGCGACGGCGCTTTCACCGACGAGATCCCGATCCGGCGCCCGGGATCGGTGGAGGAGATCGCCGCCTGCATTCGTTTCCTCGCCTCCGAAGAGGCCTCATACGTCACCGGTTCGACCCTGACCGTCGACGGCGGCCTCAGTGCCTGAAACCAACTGCCGAAGCAAACCCGAAAACAGACAGGAGAAGCATGCCAACCAAAGTCAACCCCCAGTCAGCCGAGCAGGTCATCGCCGACGGACTCGCCGAAGTCGGTGCCGAGCCGGAGCTGATCAATCGTGAAGCCACCTTCGAATCGCTCGATGTCGACTCACTCGACCTGGTCGAGATAGCCCAGATCGTCGAAGACGAGTTCGGAGTAGAGCTGGTCGGCGATGATGTCCAGAATCTGAAGACGGTCGGTGACGTGGTCGACATGGTGGTCGCGAAAGCATCGTGAGCCGCCGGGTCGTCATCACCGGAACCGGCGCGGTCACCCCTCTGGGGGTCGGTGCCTCGACTCTGATCGATCGCTGGTCGGCCGGTGAGAGTGGTCTCGAGGACGGCAACGGCGCCTGCCGGGACTTCGATCCGCTCGACTTCCTCAGTCGCAAGGAGTGTCGTCGAGCCGACCGCTTCACCCAGTTGGCGACAGTCGCCGGTGACGAAGCGAGAGACCACGCCGGCTGGCGGGGCGAGCTTCCGTATTCGCCGGAGCGGATCGGCTGCATCGTCGGCACCGGCATCGGCGGGATCGGCTCGCTGGAAGACCAAGGAGCAGTCCTGCGAGAGAAGGGTGCGAGAGCGGTCTCTCCGCTCGCTGTCCCCCTGATGATGGGCAACGCGGCTTCGGCCGCGTTGGCGATGAGGTTCGGCCTGAGCGGCGAGACCTATGGGGTCGTATCCGCCTGTGCGGCCGGCGCCCATGCGATTGGAGCTGCGACCCGGCTGATCCAGTCCGGCCAGGCCGACGCCGCCCTCACCGGAGGCTCGGAGTCGGCGATGACAGGCATCGCCAAGGCGGCCTTCGCCTCGATGGGGGCGACTTCGCCGACAGGCATTTCCAGGCCTTTCGACGCCCGTCGCGACGGCTTCGTCATGGGCGAGGGAGCGGGAGTTCTCGTGCTTGAGGACGCGGAGCGCGCAGCAGAACGCGGTGCCACTGTGCTCGGAGAGATCGTCGGCTACGGCGCGAGCTGCGACGCCCACCACCTGACCGCACCCGACCCGGCCGGAACGCAGTCGGCCAGGGCGATCAACATGGCGCTCGACGAAGCCGGGCTCTCGGCTGACGATCTCGACTACGTCAACGCCCACGGCACTTCGACCCCGCTGAACGACCGTTCCGAAACCGATGCGCTGAAGCTTGCTCTCGGCGACGCGGCGGCCTCGGTGCCCGTCAGCTCGACCAAGTCGGCGATCGGACACCTGATGGGTGCCGCAGGCGCAGTCGAAGCGGTGGCGACCGTAGCGGCACTCAGGCGCGGAATCGCTCCTCCGACCGTCGGCTGGGAAGAGGCCGAAGAGGGCCTGGACCTTGACTACGTACCGGATCGCGGCCGCAACCTGCGGCTGCCGCAGCCGGCCGGCGACGGTCGGCGCTACGCGATCTCAAACTCCTTCGGGTTCGGCGGCCACAACGCTGTGCTCTGTCTCGCCGCGACATGACTCTCTCTGTCGCGGCGACCGCGCAGGCTCCGACCGCGGGCCGATCTCCCCGGCACCGGCTGGAAAACCTGTGTGATGAGGGCAGCTTCCGACCGATCCGCTCAGCCGTGCTTTCCGGCGGGCTGGGGGATCGCGCGCGACCGGGCGACGGGGTAGTCGCTGGCGCCGGACGGGTCGGGGGCTGCCCTGTTTTCTGTTACTGCCAGGACCCGAGCTTCCTCGGTGGGTCGCTGGGAGAGTCCCATGCCGACACGATCGTGCGCACCATGGACCTGGCGGGCGAAGCGGGCGCTCCGGTGGTGGGCTTCGTCGAGTCGGGCGGGGCCCGGCTCCAGGAGGGTCACTCGGCGCTGGCCGGTTACGGCCGCATATTCCGCTCCAGCGTGAAGCTGTCGCGCCGGGTGCCCCAGATCAGCGTGATCGACGGCGTTTCAGCCGGCGGCGGCGCCTACTCGCCGGCCCTTACCGACTTTGTGGTGATGACCGACGTCGCCCGACTCTTTCTCACCGGGCCGAAGGTTCTGGAGAAGGCGGTCGGCGAGAAGGTCTCGATGGAGCAGCTCGGCGGGCCCGAAGTGCACCGGGCCAACGGCGTCTGCCAGCTGACTGTGAGAGACGAGAATGAGGCGATCGACCGGGTGCAACACCTGCTGGGGCTGCTTCCCGGACGGTTCGGCAGACCGGCCCCGCCGGCAGAAGCGCTCGATCCCGAGATCGCAGATCCTGGCCTGACCGTTCCCGTAAATCCCCGCAAGACCTATGACGTGCGTGACACCATCAACGGGATCGCCGACCGCGGCAGCGCGATCGAGATCTGTGAACGCTGGGGGCCAGGGATGTATACGGGACTGGCCCGTCTTGCGGGGCGCACCGTAGGAATCGTCGCCAACCAGACCCGCCGGTTCGGCGGCGTGATCGACGCCGAAGCCGCCGAGAAGGCCGCCATCTTCGTCAACGACTGCGACCGATTCGGCCTGCCGCTTATCGTGCTTGTCGATACACCGGGCTTCATGCCCGGTCTCAGGCAGGAGAGGGATGGGGTGATCAGGCACGGGGCTTCGCTGCTGAAGGCCTTCGCCGGTGCCAGGGTGCCGAAGCTGACCGTCGTATTGAGGAAGGCCTTCGGTGGCGCGGCGATCACGATGAACTCCCGCGACCTCGGAGCCGATGTCGTCTTCGCCTGGCCGGGGGCCGAGATCGGGATCATGTCGGCAGGCCAGGCCGTCGGCATCGTCAACCGCCGCGATCTTGAGACCGTCCCGGATGGCGAAAGGCAGATGGTCGCCGACCGCTACGCGGAGAAGCATCTGACCGCGACCGCCGCCGCCGCGAACGGCTTCGTCGACGAAGTGATCGAAGCCGACCAGACCCGCAGCTCACTGATCTGGGCCCTGACCACGATCGACGGGGGGCCCTGATGCCCGGGCTGTTCTCACGTGGCCGCCGGCGGCAGGTCTCGACCTACGTTGCGATGGGCGACAGCTTCACCGCCGGCAACGGCTGTCCTCCCGCGGAACGCTGGCCCGACCTGCTGGTCGCCGACCTGCGGCCGGACCATCCCGACCTCCAGTACTTCAACCTCGCTCGCGACGGGGCCGACAGCGCCGATGTTCTCGAACAGGTCCCTGAAGCGCTGCGGCTCCAGCCCGACGTGGTCACGCTGGTCTGCGGAGCCAACGACGTGATCCTCGCCCTGCGACCCGACGTCAACGCCGCCGGTAGCCGCCTTGAGCTGATCATCGACCGTCTGCGAAAGGGCTCGCCGGGGGTGGCGATCGTCACCGCGACCTACCCCGAGCAGTGGGTGCTCGAAGGGCTCGGGCCGAGGACCCGGGCCAAGATCAACTCCGGCATGCAGAGCCTTAACCGGACGATCCGAGAGATTTCGGCTTCGAGGATGGTCCCGTGCCTGGATGTGGTCGACCACCCCGGCGTCGGCGA
>JBBRVF010000052.1:0-7262 GCA_038247145.1 Solirubrobacterales bacterium
GTGGCCGGCCTCGACTGCCCGACGCATGGCGGTCGCCATCAGGTCGGGATTCTCGGCCCTCGAGATCGCCGATGCCAGCAGCACCGCGTCGCAGCCCAGTTCCATCGCGATCGCGGCGTCGGAGGCGGTGCCGATGCCGGCGTCGAGGATCACCGGAACTCCGGTATTTTCGACGATTATCGAGATGTTGTAGGGATTGCGGATGCCGGCTCCCGACCCGATCGGCGAGCCGAGCGGCATGACCGCGGCGCATCCGGCCGCCTCGAGTCTTGCCGCAAGCACCGGGTCGTCGGTCGTATAGGGAAGCACCGTGAAGCCGTCGCCGGTCAGCTCCTCGGCGGCGGTGAGCAGCTCCGGTGCGTCCGGGAGGAGGGTACGGTCGTCGCCGATCACCTCGAGCTTGATCCACTCGGTGCCGAAGGCCTCGCGGGCCAGCTTCGCCGTCCTGACCGCGTCACGTGCGGTGTAGCAGCCGGCCGTATTCGGCAGGACGAACAGGCCGAGCTTCGAGATCACGTCCAGGACCGAGCCCTGGGCGGCCGGGTCGAGCCGCCGCAGAGCCACCGTGACGATCTCGGTGCCGGAAGCCTTCAGCGCGCTCGCCATCTGCTCGAGCGAGCGGAAGCCGCCGCTGCCGGCGATCAGTCGCGACCCCCAGGCTCGTCCGCCCAACTCCCATTCGCCGGCGCCGCCCTGGATCGCCGCGACGACCTCGATCCGGGAACCTTCGTCCACCGTCGTCGCCGTCCACTGCGAGCGCGGGACCACCTCGCCGTCGAGTGCCACGGCCATTCCCGGACGGTCGCTGTCTCCTCCGGCGAGCCTCACGACCTGCGACAGGTCGGCAGGCCCTTCGATCTGGCGAGGCTCGCCATTCAGCAGGATTCTCATACGAGCGCCCCGGCAAAACGAGAGGGATCGGCGGCGGCCATGGGTCCTTCGGGCAGGTCCCCGGGGCCGGCGCCGACCTCGACCATCCCGGCCACTGCCGCGGCGGTGACCGGGGCCAGCAGGATGCCGTTTCGGTAATGGCCGGTAGCCAGCAGCAGGCCCGAGGTGGCCGTGGCTCCAACTACGGGCAGGTTGTCCGGGGTGCCCGGCCTCAGGCCCGCAGTCGCGCCGACGAAGTCGAGCTCGGCGATGTCGGGCAGCAGGCGGTAGGACTCGCGCAGGAGTTCGTGGACGCCGCCCGCGGTGACCGAGGTGTCGAAGCCCATCTCCTCGACCGTGGCGCCGACTACCAGCCGACCGTCGGACCTGGGAACGATGTAGGACCTCTCCGAAGCGAGGATAAGCTCGCAGACCGGATCGTCCGGATCGCCTCGCAGCTCGATCACCTGCCCCTTGACCGGGCGCACCGGCGGCCGGTCGGCCTCGGGCAGCCAGGCCGCACGACCGGTCTCGGCTCCGCCGGCGGCGACGATGGTTCCTGCCGAGATCAGCGAACCATCGGCAAGGCGGACCCCGGCGGCGCGGGCGCCGCTGATTTCGAGGCCGGTAACCTCGGTGGAGGTCATCACCGGCACGCCCCGTCGTTCGAGCGCGACAACCAGAGCCGAAGTCAAAGCCCGCGGATCGACCATACCGTCCCCGGCCACCATGATCGCTCCGTTCAGTCCGGGAGAAAGCCCGGGCTCGATCCGGCGGCTCGCGGCCGGTCCCAGCCACTCAGATTCGAGGCCGAGCCTGAGCTGGAGTTCGAGGACCCGCTTCAGCGCTTCGGCTTCGTCGCGGTCGAGCGCGACATGAAGGCCGCCACGACGGCTGTAGTCGACCTCGATGCCGGAAGCGGCCTCGAGCGACTCGACGAATTCAGGGTACATATCGGCCGAGGCCAGGTTGATCTCCAGCAACGCCGGTTCGCCGAAACTGAGCTCGCCAACTGGAGCAAGCATCCCCGCGGCGACCCAGGATGCGGCGTTCCCGGCTGCCGGGGCCGATTCGATGACCACAGCCCCGATACCCCTGCGGTCGAGCTCAAAGGCGATCGAAAGCCCGATCAAACCTCCGCCGACGACGGCGACGTCAAAGCTCTGCTTGCTGGTGTCTTTGCTCGGGGCGGAGTTCAGGTTTGTCCTTCCCGCGGGTCCTGCCGCCGATCCCTGGCGCCGGCATTATCCGGATCAGGTTCAGGCGGTCGGTGGCCTGAAGCCACCCTCTCAGCCCATCGCTCGGGCTCCCGCAGGTCTGCTGAGATCCTATCGGGCCGCCGTACACCGACCCAGCCGAAGAGCAGACTCGGGTCTCATTCAGGTCCGGGCTCGGGTCTCGCGGACGGAAGCACCAGGAGCGCTGGGATACTTAGAACATGGCTTACGGCACCCCGGACGGGATCGGCAACCTCAGGCGCGAGCGGCTGCGCATGGCGCGGCTCTACTTCGTCTGCGAAGCGCGCCCCGGCGGAGAGGACCCGGAGCCTCTGCTGCGGGCAGCGCTCGACGGCGGGGTCGACATCATCCAGCTCCGCGAGAAGTCCGGGGACACCCGTCTGATCGACCGAGCCGCCCAGACCTTCCGCCGGCTGGCCGACACCTACGGCGCCCCGTTTTTCATCAACGACGACCCTGAACTGGCCGTTCACTGTCGGGCCGACGGGGTTCACATCGGGCAGGATGACATTTCGGTGGAGGAGGCGCGGCGAATCGTCGGCAAAGACGCCTTGATCGGCCTCTCGACTCACTCGACCGAGCAGATTGATGCCGCGACCGGAGTCGATCACATCAGCGTCGGCCCGGTCTGGGAGACCCCGACCAAGGAGGGGCGCCCGGCAGTCGGGCTCGAGCTGATCAGCTACGCCGCCCGTAATACGACGCTGCCGTTCTTCGCGATCGGCGGCATTGACCCCGAGAACGTGAAGGAAGTTCTGAACGCCGGCGCCCGCCGGGTCTGCGTGGTCCGGGCGATCCGGGACGCGGACGACCCGGCCGCGGTCGCCGAAGGCCTGCGCCGATCCTTCGCTTCGGTCGGCGGCGAGGTGGCACCAGGTGGCTGACCGCGAGGACGAAGGCCGGTCCAGCAAGAATGCGCCGCGGGGAGAGCCCGACGCCATGAAAGCCGGCTACGCCAAGGCCGAAGTAAAAAACCAGGCGGTCAGGGAATCGCTCGATCCCCTGGAGGCCGGCGAACGGCCGACCGTGGTGACGGTCGGGGCAATCTTCGCGGCAGTGGTAGCGACGATCTTCTGGGTCTCCACCGGGGTCGCCGCATTCACCGGTGCCGAAGTCAACGGCAGCCGGCCGAACATCGCCCAGCTCGTGCTGACCGCGATGATCATGAGCGTGATGTTCGTCGGCATGTGGCAGGCCCGGTACTGGGCCGTGCTCGGATTTCAGATGCTGCTCGTGCTGCTGATAATCGCGGCGATCGCGGGCCTTGTCGTGGCCGGCACCCTGCTCCAGTTCATCAGCACCTTGATCCTGTCCGCAGGCCTCAGCGTGCTGTTCTGGTACATGGTCAAGGCGATGGCCAGGATCCAGATGCCGAAACATCCGTCGGCCCGCTCGAATCGTGAGTAGAGCCACCATGGGCGGTCATATAGTCTCGGCCGACAATGGCTGAAAACTCCTTCGATGTAATCGTGATCGGTGGCGGACCAGGCGGCTACGTAGCCGCGATCAGGGCCGCCCAACTCGGCAAGAGCACCGCGGTGGTTGAACGCGACAAGGCCGGAGGCCGCTGCCTGAACTACGCCTGCATCCCGGCGAAGACCATGCTCCATACGGCCGAGGTCTTCGATCACTCGAAAAACAGCGCCGGGATCGGCATCAAGACCGAAGGCGTCGAGCTCGACTGGGAAGCTCTCGGTCAGCGGCGGACCGACGTTTCCGCCAGCCTCGAAGGCGGCGTCGAAGGCCTGTTCAAGAAGAACCAGATCGAACTGATCCACGGCGAGGCCGAGCTGACCGAAGACGGCAGCGTCAAGGTCGGGGACACCGTCTACGAGGCAGACAAAGTGATTCTCGCCACCGGCTCGGTTGCCCAGTCGATCCCGGGAGTCGAATTCTCCGACCGGGTGCTCGACACCTGGGCGGCATGGTCTTTGCCCGAGCAGCCCAAGTCGATCGCAGTGGCCGGTGCCGGAGCATCGGGAGCCGAGATCGCCTCGGCCTACATCCGCTTCGGAACCGAAGTCACCCTGATCGAGATGCTCGACCAGATCCTGCCGGCCGAAGACAAGGACGTCGCCCGAGTGGTCGAGCGCACCTTCAAGAAGCAGGGGGTCGAAGTTTCGACCGGCACCCCGGTAGAGAACGTCGAGGTCGGCTCGGACTCGGTCAAGCTCACCTACGGCGACAACTCAGTCGAGGTCGACTACCTCGTGATCGCCGGAGGACGGCGCCCGGACACCGACCCCCTCGGGCTCGAAGCGGCCGGAGTAAAGGTCGGCGAGAACGGCAAGGTCGAGGTCGACGAGAACCAGGTCACCTCGAACGACAAGGTCTACGCGATCGGCGACCTGGTCCGAGGACCGGCCCTCGCCCATAAGGCCCAGGAAGAAGGCATCGTCGCCGCCGAGCATGCTGCCGGTGAGAAGACCCACCCGCTGGATGTGGACCTCGTTCCCGGAGCCACTTTCTGCCATCCCCAGGTCGCCAGTGTCGGTTTGACCGAGGCCCAGGCCAAGGAAGCCGGCCACGAGATCGAGACCGGAAAGTTCAAGCTCGGCGGAGTCGGTGCCGGAACCGTCTACGACGACCGCGACGGAATCGTCAAGCTGGTCGTCGATACCAAGTACGGCGAGATTCTCGGCGCCCACGTGGTCGGCAACCGGGCCTGCGACATGATCTCCGAGCTGGTCAACACGATCGCCCTCGAGGGCGGCTACCAGGAGCTCGCCCGCATCATCCACCCCCACCCGACGATTTCCGAAGCCGTGCCCGAGGCCGCCAGGGCCGTCGACGGCTGGGCAACCCACGCCTGAACGATGGGCCCGGCTCTTGGGTCGGGCTGATCGAAGCGGACGCTCAACCTCGCGGCGGGGGTGAAGTACCCGCGGTCAGCAGTTCTGCCGGACCTTCGACTTGGCCCGGCTGAGGGACTTCTTCGCCTTCTTCAGCGCTTTGGTCGCCTTCTTCTTTTTGGCCTTACCCTGGCGCTTGGCCATATTCAGCTTCTTCTGGGCCTTCTTGACCGCGGCTTTTGCTTTCTTGACGGCCTTGCCTGCCGCTACGCAGGCAGCGGAGACGGCATCGGTCTCCGTACCCGAAAGACTGAAGGCCTGGTCGGGCGCGGGGTGGAGTTCCTCGCCGGCGGGCGTGCAGGAGGTACTGCGTACCTTGAAGATCTCACAGCCCGAATCGAAACTGCCGCCGGGATTGCGAAAGACAGCTGGGCTCCCGCTGAGGGTGGCGTTCTCACCCCAGAACCACTGCGGGCCACCAAGAAGGAGTGCGTTGAGCCTCGCCTGGATCCCGATCCAGTATGTCCCCCCTTTCAGGACCGGCTGCGGGCTCATCGCCATCTCCATGAACGGGTAGCTCCCGTCCGTTATTGACGCGAGTTGGGAGCCGATCTCCGAACCGGGCAGACCATCCGCATCGGAGAACAGCGTGACCACGGCCTGGGTGGGCGGGTTCGGGTTGATGAACGGATTGCTCGTGCCCCGCACACTGGCCGACTCGATGCTCCAGACCTTGCCTGCGGGGACTACGAAATCATCGGCGGCCATACTGTCGAACGCGTCGAACTCTGCCTCGAAGTCCTGCGAAGTTATGGAATCGGGAGAGATCGCCGGAATCTGGTCGTAAAGCATGGCCGCTCCTGCATTGCCCGGTGCCCATAGGACCAGGGCAAACAGCAGTCCCCCCAACACCGTGAAGAGTCCCGACTTCGCCCACATGCCCCTCTCAAACGAGTATGCGACCACAGCTGCTCCTTGATTGGCTTGCCCGCCTTGGCACTCTGTTATCCACCAGGGACACCGACCACCTGATCGGGATGACCTACTCAACCTAACCCACGCCGGGTCCTGTGGCAAGCCATGAGTTCAGCGCTTCGGCGCGTAGATGTCGGTGGCGATTCCCTGCGCCGCTTCGGCGGCGATCCTGACGGTTTCCGACAGGGTCGGGTGAGGGTGCATAGTCAGACTGAGGTCGGTCGCCGTCGAGCCCATCTCGATCGCGTGGACTATCTCGGCGATCAGCTCGCCGGCGTTCGGGCCGACCATGCCGGCGCCGAGGATCCGCCCGCTTCCGGGCTCGGTCAGGACCTTGGTCAGACCTTCGTCCCGCTCGATCGCCAAGGCTCGCCCGGAGGCCGCCCACGGGACCTTGCCAATTTCGTACTCGACCTCCTGCTCCTTCGCATCGCTCTCGGTCAGCCCGGCCCAGGCAATCTCCGGGTCGGTGTAAGCGACAGCGGGCACGGAGCGCGCGTCGTAGATCACATCCTCGCCTGCAACATTCTCAGCCGCGACGATCCCCTGATAACTGCCGCGGTGGGCGAGCATCGGCTCGCCGGTGATGTCACCGATCGCGTAGATGTTCTCGACGCTGGTGCGCTGGTGCTCGTCGACCGCGATCACGCCTCGATCGTCGACCTCGATGCCGGTGGCCTCGAGCTCGAGGCGGTCGCCGTTGGCCCGCCGGCCGACCGCGACCAGGACTTTGTCGTAGCGCTCGCTCTCTGGCGCGTCCTCACCGCTGAAGCTGACCTTGATGCCGCTCTTCTGGGCCTCCATACCGGTCACTTCGGTGCCGAGCATGATCGCCTCGTACCGTTCACCGATCCTCTTCTGGAGCGGCTTGACCAGGTCGCGGTCGCATTCCGGGATCAGAGTGTCGGTGAGTTCGACCACACTGACCTTCGTCCCGAGCGCGTCATAGACGCAGGCCATTTCCAGGCCGATGATGCCGCCACCGACAACCAGCAGGCTCTTCGGCGGACCTTCGAGTTGAAGCGCGCCGGTCGAATCGACGATGCGATCATCGTCGGGCAGGTCGGGCAGGTCGACCGGCCGCGAGCCGGCGGCGACGATGCAGCTGTCGAAGCCGACCTTCTCATCGCCGACCTCGATCTCCTGCGCCGAGGTGAACCGGGCTTCGCCGGTGACGACCTTGATCTTTCGCCGTTTTGCAAGTCCCGCGAGGCCTCCGGTCAGCTTGCCGACAACCTCGCCTTTCCACTCGTCGAGCCGTTCTATGTCGAGCTTCGGGCTGCCGTAGGAAATGCCGAAGCTTTCGGCCTCTTCAACCTCGGCGATGACCCGGGCGGCGTGGAGCAGGGCTTTCGAAGGAATGCAGCCGACATTCAGGCAGACCCCA
>JBBRVF010000053.1:0-7251 GCA_038247145.1 Solirubrobacterales bacterium
AGAAGCTGACCCAGGAGCAGGCTGACGCGCGCCTGGCCGAAGTCATGGACCTGGTCACCGGCACCGTCACCTACGAAGAATTTGGCGACGTCGACTTCGTGATCGAGGCGGTTCCGGAGAAGATGGCGATCAAGCAGGCCGTCTTCGCCGAGCTCGACGCGGTCACCCCCGGCCACGCCATCCTCTCGTCCAACACTTCGTCGCTGTCGATCTCGGAGATGGCTGAAGCGACGATTCGCCCGGACAAGGTGGTCGGCTTCCACTTCTTCTACCCGGCCTCGGTCATGCCGCTGGTCGAGGTGATCATCGGTGACGAGACCACCTCGGAGACCGTCCAGATCGCTTCGAACTTCGCCCAGGCCATCGGCAAGCAGCCGATCACCTGTGGAGAGGTGCCCGGCTTCGTTGTCAACCGCATTCTCAACTCCGCGGTCGGCGAGATCTGGCGGGCCCAGGAGGAGCAGAGCCTCTCGATCGCCAAGATCGACGAAGGCGTCGGGGCGGCGAACGTGGCCCCGATGGGTCCGTTCATCCTGGCTGACCTGCTCGGACTCGACACCGTCTACCACGTCGCCGAGCACCTTCAGGACTCCTACGGGGACTCGTTCTACGTCCACCAGGGGATGAAGGACCTGGTCTCCCAGGGCAAGCTCGGAGCCAAGACCGGCGGTGACGGCTTCTACAAGGAGGGTCAGCCCCAGGTAGCCGGCGACGGTGAGCCTGACTCCCAGGAACTGGCCGACCTGTTCACGGCCAAGTCGCTGATCGAAGCCTGCCTGCTGCTCGAGGAAGGTGTCGCCTCGGTCCGTGACATCGACGTCGGCATGATGGCCGGCGCCGGACTTGACCCGCGCCGTGGCCTCTTCCCGCCCTTCTGGAAGGCCGACATCGACGGCCTCGATGTTTCACTCGAGCGGATCGAGCGCCTGCATGAGAAGCACGGCGAGCGCTTCGCACCGCCGGTCACCCTGAAGCGGCTCGTCGCCCAGGGTCGCCACGGCTTCAAGACGGGACAGGGCTTTTACCCCTACCCGCAGGCCGACGACGGCGACCAGCCCGAGAAGGTCAAGCTCGAGACCCGCGGCGACGTCGCGATCGCCTGGCTGGCCAACCCTCCGATGAACGCGATCTCCCCCCAGGTGATCGAGGACCTCGGAACGGTCTGGGAGAAGGTCAAGGCGAACGAGGAAATCGGGGCGATGGTGATCGCCTCGACGATGCCGATCGTCTTCTCGGCCGGAGCCGACATCAAGGCTTTCACCAAGATGGATGCCGAGGGTGGCGCCAAGCTGATCCAGCAGGGTCATGAAGTCCTCAAGGACTTCGGCAGCGGCCGTGTGGTCACGATCGCCGCGGTCAACTCGCTCGCCTTCGGTGGGGGCTGCGAGCTCGCGATGGCCTGTGACTTCCGGATCGCGGCCGAGTCGGCCGTCTTCGGACAGCCCGAGATCAAACTGGGCATCATCCCCGGTTTCGGTGGAACCCAGCGCCTTCCGCGTCTGGTCGGCTGGAACAAGGCACTCGAGATGAACCTGGTCGGGGACCCGATCTCTTCGCTCGAGGCGCTGGACTTCGGCCTGGTCACCCGGGTCGTGCCGGATCAGGAGCTGTTCGACACCGCGGTCAACTGGGGCCGCAAGCTGGCCGGCCAGGCGCCGCTTGCGGTCGAGCAGATCAAGAAGGTCTCGTTCTCCGGTGGAGATACCGACGCAGGCATCGACGCCGAAAAGCAGGGCTTCGCGACCGTCTTCTTCACCGAGGACGGCAAGGAGGGCATCTCTGCCTTCCTCGGCAAGCGCAGCCCGAAGTGGCAGGGCAAGTAGCCCGGACTCCCGACACACCGGCCTGGGGGCCGGTCACGGATATGAAAAGGGGCGCCTCCGGGCGCCTCTTTTTCGTGCGGCGCCCATCGCGGGGCGCCGCCCGGTCAGCGGCGCTGCTTGACCTTGAGCCTGTAGCGCGAATACTCGCCGGCCCAGCGCTTGCTGACGGTCAGGGCTATGTAGACCAGCTGTGACTTGCGCTTGCTATTCCTGACCACCACGCCTTCGGTCTCCGGTCTCGCCTTGTCCGACCGGACGATGATCTGGCCCTCGGACTTGCTGATGGTCCTGGCTTTGGGCCTGAATACCTTGAGCTTGACGTCCCCCTGGTACTGGGCTGCTGTGATCAGCACCTTTCCACGCGGGGCGAGCCTCACCCGGTAGACGTCGGCCGGGTCTTTGCTCCGGCTCAGGGTGGCTGTGACCGATCCGGCGCGCTTTCGCCCGGGCTTCCAGACGAAACCGGCCTTGCCGTTGAGCAGCGATCCGTTGACCCAGTCGATGTCGTCGTTGGGCTCCCTGGGATCGGCCGGCGGGGTACCGGCGACGAGCGCGGCGTCAAGGTTCAGCAGGCCTTCACCGTAGAGCTGGTCACGTCCGGGGTCGCCGAGATCGCTCGCCGAAGCGGTAAGCAGCCGGCCGATCTGGCGCGCTTCCAGGCCCGGCCTTTCCTGGCTCAGCATGGTTGCTGCCGCAGCGACCATCGGGGCGGCGAAGCTGGTTCCGCTGTTCAGCGCCCAGGAGAAGTCGAGGGATTGGGTGCCGTCAGAACCCGCCGCCACGAAGGGCGAGTAGATACTCCGTCCGGGGGCGGTGATGTCAACCTGCGGGTTGCGCGTCGCGAAGTCCGCCACAAGGCCTTCCTGATCGACGGCCGAGACTGAGATCACATGGGGATCCGTGGCCGGTCGCAGAGGGGCGCCACCGAGCTCGACCGGCAGGGCCGTATTACCGGCGGCGGCTACCGGCAGTGAGCCCTTGCGCACCGCGGCCTCGGTCGCGACGTAATGCGAAAAACACTGGTCGGCCGCAAAGCCGTAGCTCATGTTGATCGCCGCCACTCTGGCGCGGGCTGCGGCGAAAACGGCCTCGGTCGCGGTGGCGCAGGTCTTGCCCGAAGGAAAATGCGTGATGTTCATTCCCGGCCAGACCCCGCGGATGCCGGCACCTTCGCCCGGTGAGCCTGCGATGGCTGCGATTGCGGTGCCGTGAGTGTCCTCGGTCGAGTTCAAGGCGACTGCGCCGGTCAGGTTCGCCTTGAGCAGGTCCGGATGCAGCGGGTTGACCGATTCCTCGACCAGTCCCATGCGGGGGCTGTTCGGAGTCACCGGGGGAGGCGTGGTTTCGGTGGTATTGACCACCCGGTCGAGCCACCACTGCTGGTCGGCCCGAAGATCGTTGGGGTAGCTGCTGAAAGTGATCGCAACGTCCGGCTCGGCGTAGGCGAGCAGGCCGGATTGACTCAATTGCTCGGAGAAGGGGTTCGCTTGGCCGCGGGAAACCGAGTAGATGCCGGCGCTGGCGTCGATTACTTCGGCGCCGGCGTTGCGGGCGATCCGGGCGCTTCTGCGACCCGGTTCAGCCGCGACGATCCAGCGACTTGCTCCGGCCGCCGCTGCTCCGGCCGAACTCGTACCCGCGTCGCCGGGCAGCAGCATCGGCGGGCTCAACCTCGAAAGCTGGGCGCCTGCGGCTTCCGTGCCGGCCGCGATCGCGGCGGTGGCGAGGCCGAGCACCACGATCGAAATCGCGGTGACCATGAGCAGCAGCAATGGCACCTGTCGCCACATTGGCACCGGTTCCACCCGCTCTGCCCCCTGCACTCGGCTCTGCCTGAATTCGTCTTGCACTGAGTCCCTATAACCCCGGCGAGGCCCCGGTGTATCGGCGCCGCTCAAATAATTCGGCCATCGTACCCGCGGCCCGGGTGGTACCGGAACGTCCCCGGCCTTTAGGCTGGCTGGATGTCCCATCCGGAAGCTGTTCTATTCGACAACGACGGGCTGCTTCTGGACACGGAATCGGTCTGGAGCCGAGCCGAGCAAACCCTGTTCCAGAGCCGGCGAAGAGAGTTCACGATCGAGCACAAGCGGGCCCTGGTCGGATCCTCCGAGCAGATCGCCGGCCGAAAGCTTGCGACTTTCCTCGAGGAGCCCGGTCGAGACCGGCAGATCATGGAAGAGCTGAACGCACTGGTGCTGGCTGAACTCGAGGGCGGGGTGGACGCGATGGTCGGCGCGGTCGAGCTGGTCACGCTGCTCCGCTCGACCGGGGTCCCGGTGGGACTGGTCTCGAACTCTCCCCGGCGGTTCATCGAGCGATCTCATCAGGTTGCGGCGACCGGGATCGATTTCGACGTCGTGGTCAGCGGACACGAAGTACCGGAGGCCAAGCCCGCTCCGGATGCCTACCTCGAAGCCTGCTCGCAGCTCGACCTGGATCCGGGTCCCGAAATCGTCGTTCTCGAGGATTCCCCCGGCGGGGTCGCGGCCGGACGGGCCGCCGGCCTCTTCGTGATCGGCATCCCGTCGGTACCGGGAGTCGAGCTTGAAGCCGACATGGTCGCGCCCACCCTGGAGGACCGGCGGGTTCTTCGGCGTCTCGGCATCAACCCTCTGCCCGGCGAGGGCAGTGGGGACGGCGACGGCTGAGCTACTGGTCGAAGGCCTGCCGGCGCCGCATCACCCGTTCGGCGATCGCCAGAGGCTCCTCCATGGAGTCGGCCAGCCCGGGCCAGGGCCCGCCTTCGGCCAGCACTGAATCGGTCAGTTCGGTCAGTTCGGGGAGCATCTCCTCGAGGCGGTCCAGATCGGCCGTATGGTCCGGGTCTTCCAGCACGGTGTCCAGTTCGATGATTGTCGAGCGCACCGCCACCTCGATCACCAGGGCGGCGCTCATCACCCGACCGCCGTCGAGGTCGGAGCGGACGCGCGGGATCAGGAACTCACAGGCCGCCGCCCGGTCCCGCTCGCCGATAATCGCCGCGATCCGGGCGAGCGGGCGGGTCCGGTTCATTCGTTCCCTGCGGGGGCTGGCGGTACCGCCGCGGGCGTCGATCTCGAAGGCCTCCAGATAAACCCCGTCAGACAGGTGGTCACCGTCACCGTAGCCGATCCTCGCTGCGATCAGGTCGTCGATCCGGATGGCCTGAACGTAAGGCCTGCCTGTCGTGGCAGCTTCCGCGGCCAGCGACCGGTCGAGGGTGGCGAGGGATTCTTCGAGCGATAGCTCGACCTGGTCTTCTCCGGTGGCGTCGGCGAGCCACTCGGCAGCCTCCACTTCGCTTGCGAAAGCTCTCCAGGCGCGGATCATCGTGACCGTGGTGACCGCCACGTTCGGGACCGCGTCTCTTCCGGCGGCCTTCTTCGGTCGACGACGACGACGACGGGCCGGCGGCAGGGCGCCTTCGGTCTCGATTACGACGACCCTCTGCTCATCGCCATGACGGTCGAGGTATCGGCCATCCTCCAGCCGCAGCACCCCGGTCAACTCAATCTGGACGAACCCGAATAGCGGGCTGATCAGTTCCGGCTGTCCTTGTTCGGATTGTCAACCGGTCCCGAGGTCTGCGACGGACCGGCGGTGATCTCGGGGTTGGCGATCTCCCCGAGCCGCTCGGTGAGGCGACGCCACTGATCGGCTCCGAGCGTGGCGGAAATCGAGCCGCCGGCCACGTCCGAGTCGCCTGCCGGCGTGAAGCCGACATGCAGGTGGTCGTCGTGGTCTGACATGGCGAAGCCCGCGGTCTGCGGGTATTCGAGCAGCGAGATGACTTCGTCCGGCGCCATCGTGCCCTGGAGGCTGAGGATCTCGCGGGCGACGATGTCGGTGAGCGAACCGGGTCCCTGTGTCGCCGCGGTAATCACCTCGCCGTTGATCGCTGCGATGTCTACCGCCGAGCCGTAACTGTGGTTCGAGACATAGCCGGAGGTCGTGATTGACGCCTCACGGCCACAGAGGAGGGAAGTGATCAGCAGCTCGTAACCCTTCTCGCTGAGGAAGGAGAGCGTGGCCAGGATGCGCCGGTCGATCGAGCCGGCGGCGATGCTCTGGCGGTTGCAGTCGTCCAGAGAGATCTTGGGGTCGGCCAGGACCCGCCGCTGGAGCGCCGGCTTGGACAGCAGCAGCACACCGCCGACTCCGAGGCGGTCGGCGAAGCGGTTCTTGCCGTTGGCGTTGTAGATGTTCGTATCGGCCAGCAGCATCCAGCCGTCGAGGAAAGGCTTTGGGTCGATCTGGGGGGTGTCTTCTCCACCCGGCTTGATCGAGAACGTGATCGAAGCGGTCGGCTGCTCGGCCAGGCGGCCCAGCACGGTGCCGGCGATGATCCGCGAACCCTTGCGCAGTGGCTTCAGGTCGGTGGAGTCCGGGTCGAAGCGGTAGATGCCCGAAGCGCTGCCGTCGTAGATCACGTAGTCGCCTGGCTTGCCGTCGACGCTGACCGCGGCCGGGCCGCTGACCGACTGTCCTTCGATGGTGGCCCGCTGGTGGTTCTGGGGGCGCAGCGGGTTGGCGTAGACCCTTCCGCGCATGTCTTCGGTGTTGTTCGCGCCTTCAACAGGCGTCTGATCGGCGACAATCGCGGCCTGTTCGGCGCGACGGTCCTCGGCCGCGGCCAGCGTCGGCTCGTCGTTCGCGGAAGCGTCGTCCCCGTCGATCCGAGCGGCGGCGGCCGCGTCGGCGCTGGCTTCGGGGTCGGTCAGTACCTCGGAGATTTCGCCAGCCTCGGAATCCTGGCCGGCAGAGCTGGAACCCTTAGCCTTTACCTGAGGGTCAGGTTTGGATCGTCCGCTCTCGATTTGGTCCTCGGACTTGGCCAGTCCCATGTCGAGATTGCCGTCCGGGGCGGGGGCGGGTTCGAGGGCCCCGTCTTCCTGCCCTGTCGCAGCCGACGCGTCTTCACTACGGGGCACCGGGTGAACGCTGGCGACAGATCCGAGCCCGGCGTAGGAGTAGCGGTTGCCGTAAGCATCTTCGATCACCACGGTGCCGGCATTGCGGTCGATCGATTCGACAACCGAGTCGTTTACCGCGATCACCGGTGAGCCACCTTCGGCCTCGATCTTGATCGAGCTGCGCTCGCCGTCCGAGTCGACCTGTTGCGAGCTGGTGCCGTTCCTGCGCGCCTGCCCGGTCGAGACCTTGCCTTCGTAGTCTGCCTCGGCGGCCACGGGGAACCTTGCGCCCTCGGTCAATCCCGTCAGGGCGCTGATCATCTCCGGCGGGATCTGGGCGTAAGCTGCGGCGTTGGCCAGGATGTCGTCGACGTACCACTGGGCGCGGTTGTAGGCGAAGATCGCGGTACTGGGATCTTCGGCGTAGCCGCTGGCGCTGAGGTAATTGGCTGCGGCGCAGATCGCGTCAACCGGGTTGTAAGGATCCTTGCGCCGGTCCCCGTTGGCGTCGACTCCGTAGGCGTCCCAGGTAC
>JBBRVF010000054.1:0-7206 GCA_038247145.1 Solirubrobacterales bacterium
ACAGCGGTGGCGTAGAGCTGGCCGCCCTTGCGGAAGATCTCCGGCGACCGGGCGGTGGCGACGTCGCGCAGGGCTCCGCCGCCGAGCGCGGCGATCATGCCGACCAGGACCGCCGACCAGGCGCTGAAGTCCAGTGCCAGGGCTTTGTTTATGCCGGTCACCCCGTAAAGTCCGAGGGCGGCGGCATCGAGCAGGATCAGCAGCACGACTGCGCGGTCGACCAGGTCGGCGCTGAGTGCGATCACGGCCGAGGCGATGATCGCGGCGATGATGTACTCCGGTGAGGTCAGGGCTACCGGCACCTCGTTCAGCAGCAGGTCCCTGAGGATGCCTCCGCCGAGGCCGGTCAGCAGGCCAAGGCCGAATACGCCGCTCAGGTCAAAACCGGCACGGGAGGCGACCAGCGCTCCGCCGAGCGCCGAAACGACGACGGCCGGCAGGTCCAGCCAGAGAGGCACCGAGACGGGATCGGGGATCACTCGTCTGACTCTAGGGGTGGGTTCGGACCGCAACGGAGCGCTGTGAGACCGACCGGCGGCGCCCCTACTGTTATCGAGCGATGAGCACCCCGGCCAATCCCGCCGCGCCGCCGCTCGATCCACACCGGTGGTGGTCGCTGCTCGGCCTCTGCGGCTTCACCTTTCTGGTCTGGCTGACCGCGACCGACATCAACATCGCCCTGCCGACGATCGGCCGGGACTTCGGCGGCTCGATGGACTCGCTGCAGTGGGCGGTCAGCGCCTACTTCCTGGCCGGCTCCCTGATCGTGGTCGGTGGGCGACTCGGAGACCTCTCCGGGCGTCGGCTCATTTTCACCATGGGTGGCGCGCTGCTCCTGCTCGGCTCGATCGTCGCCGCGCTGGCCGGCGGGATCGAGCAGCTGGTCGCCGGACGGGTGATCCAGGGGGTCGCTGCGGCGGCGATCCTGCCGACCTCGCTGGCGATCGTCGCGACCGGCTTCCCGCCGGAGGAGCGTCCGCGAGCGGTCGCGATATGGATCGCTGTGGCCTGGGCCGGACAGGGCGTCGGACCGCTGATCGGTGGCGGTCTGGTCGACGCCTTCGGCTGGGCGGGCATCTTCTGGGTGAACATCCCCTTCGGCCTCGCCTTCCTGGCGCTCGTCTGGAAGACAACTCCCGAGACCCGGGCCGAGCTCGGCGGCAAGCTTGACGTTCCCGGTGCCGTGTTGCTGATGGGCGCTCTGTTGCTGCTCTCCTTCGGCCTGGTCGCCTTCGACACCGCCGGCGCCGGTGAGCTGATCGCGCTGTTCGCGGGATCGCTGCTGCTATTCATCGCTTTCGCGCTGGTCGAGCGGCGTGCCGAGGACCCGCTGGTGCCTCTCTCGGTTTTCCGGAAGCCGAAGTTCGTCGGTGCCGTCTCGGCGAACTTCCTCGCCAACGTCGCCTTCGCAGTGGTCGTCTTCCTGATGGCGCTCTACCTTCAGATCGTGCTCGGGGAGAGTCCGCTGAAGGCCGGTGCGCTGCTACTGCCCGCCACCGCGACGATCCTGATCTTCAACGTGATCGGCGAGGCCATGACCAAACGCGGCAACTTCCGGGCCGCGATCGCACTCGGCATGTTCTTCCTGGCTGCCGGCTGCCTGGTTCTGACCCAGCTCGACGGCAGCTACGGTTCGCTGCTGCCCGGCTTCATTCTGGTCGGGATCGGTATCGGCTTCCAGATCACTCCCGCCACCGAGCTGGCGGTGACCTGCTCGGGGACCGGGGAGGGGGCCGCCTCGGGCGTTTACAAGGCGACCAGCATGATCGGCGGATCGATCGGCGTCGCGCTCGCGACGGCGGTCTTCCAGTCGGTTGCATCGGGCAATCTCGCCGACCGCATTGCTGCCTCCCCGAACACCTTCACCGGCCAGAACGAGACCGGGCTGCTGGACGTACTGACCGGCTCTGGCAGCGCGGCCGGGCTTTCGCCGGCAGTAACCGACGCGGTCAACGGTGCATTTGAGGCGGCGGCCGGAGACGCGATGTATGTGGGAGCTGCGGCGGCGGTGATCGGCCTCGGCCTCGCACTCGCCCTGCTGGGGCGCGGCAAGGGTGCCGACAGCGAAGCCTGACTCGCGCCCTTCCGGTCTCAGGCGAGGACGACGTGGCGAAACGGCGGCTGGAGTCGTTCCCGGAGGGCATCGGCCGCTTTCTCTGCGGACTCGGTTGGGCGGGTGACCAGGAAGACCTCGGTCGCGTCGTAAGTGCGCAGTTCGTCTTCGACTGCCTGGACCACGTCTTCGTCTCCGATGCCCGCTCTGGCGTCGACGCCGGCGAGGGTGAGGGAGGCGACCGAGATCACCATGTCGCGCTGGGCGCGTCGCTGCGCAGCACGCAGGTCGGTCGCCCAGCGGTCGAGGAATGTATTGACCGCCGGGGTCAGCAGGCGGACCTCGCCTTGCTCCTCGGAGGAGCCGAGCTGTACCTCGTCGGCGACGCGCTGGATCGTCGCCGCATCTTCGACTGCGAACGTCGTCACCACGAGCAGGCGACGCTCCAGCTCCGGATGCGGAACCCGGCCGATCGGGTCGCTCGGGATGACTCTGGCCGCAACGATCACCAGCCCGACCAGCGAGAAGCCGGCCAGCATGATGCCGAAGCCCGGCCCACCCACTGCGAAGCCGATCGTCGCAGGCAGAATCAGGGCGAGCAGGATCAGCGATGGGTGCCATGACTTCACAGATTCACGTTAGCGGTGCGACCTTGCGTCGGATTCGGCTACTCGCTGATCGCGAAGGTGTTTCCCTCCGGATCCCTGAACCAGGCAATCCTCATATCGCCGTTGTCGAGAATGCCCCGCTCGTCGGTTTCCAGGTTCGGAAGGTCATATCGCTCGAACTTGACCCCACGGGATTCAAGTTCTGCCATCTCGGCTTCGAGATTCTCGACATCCCAGGCGGCGACCGTGCCGCCTGAATTGCCGGCGAAGTCGGGGGAGAGATAGACCGTGATCAGCGAACCGGCTCCACATTCGTAGACGACCATCGCTCCGTTCGAATCCTCGAAGGGGGTCAGACCGAGCTTGCTCTCGAAAAACTCTCTGGCACGGTCTAGGTCGGCGACCGCCAGCGCCGTTCCTAGCCTGTGATCTCCAAGGCCCATGCATGCTCTCCCCAGGTAGCTGAAATACGTCCTCGTACGACCATAGCGCCAGCCGACCGGCCCGGTCGACTTGAGCCGGGACGCTCCATGCGGCCTGGACGACTTCACGGGCCGATCGCGATCAGCCCGGTCCTCAGATGTTCGGACTGCCGGTTACCGACTCCCCGTTCCACACCTCCTCGCTCCAGATCTGCTGGACCTGTGGCTTCGAAAAGAAACCAATGACCCGAAGGTCTTCGTCACCGGTGTTATGCAGGTCGTGCATCGTGCCTTCGGTGAGGACGATCACATCCCCCTCGCGAACCGGTTTCGTTCCGCTGTCCAGAAGCAGCTCGCCCGTGCCGCCGATGAAGAGCTGGGTCTCTTCGGCCGTATCGTGATGCCGGCCGAGTCGTTTCCCGGGTGGCACGGCGAAGTAGATGACCGTCGATTGATCGGCGCCGGAACCCCCGTAGGCGAAGTAGCCGCCGATCCAGGCGGCATCGTCGGTCGCGCTCGAGCTGAGTGAGACGGTTTCGAGTGCATCGACGTTCAGTGGTGCGTCCAATGTGACCTCTTTTCAGGTTGGTATAGATCGGTTCACCGTGATCTTCCTGCGTTCGAACCGGGGTGTCAAGGTCGCATTAGCCGCGATTCTGGCGAACAGCAGATACGGTTGTGCGATGAGTGGAGACTTGGACATAGCGGTCGCTTCTGTAGTGAGGGATTGCCTCGGGGTGAGGCCGAACGAGCAAGTCCTGGTCGTCTGCAATCCGGCGACTCAGGTGCTGGGCGAGGCGATGCGAACCGAAGCGGAGTTGGTCGGTGCGGAGGCTGTGCTCGCGGTGATGAGCGAGCGCGATTCCCATGCGGGCGAGCCTCCGGTAATGGTGGCCGACGCGATGGTGGCTGCCGACGTGCTGCTGGCGCCGACCGTCCAGTCGCTTTCGCACACCGCCGCTCGCAGGAAGGCGAGCGAGTCCGGCACCCGTACTGCGACCCTGCCCGGCGCCACGGTCGAGATGCTTGCCCGGGTGATGTCGGACGACATGGACAACCTGCGCCGCCGCGGAGGCAGCGTGGCCGAGATCCTCGACCGTGGCACCGAGGCCCGGATCACCTGCGACCACGGCAGCGACCTGACCCTCGGACTTCAGGGCCGGTCCGCCATCCCCGACGCCGGTGAGCTGACCCACGAAGGCGCCTTCGGCAACCTTCCCTGCGGCGAAGGCTTCATCTCTCCTGCGACCGCCGATGGCACGCTCGTCGTCGACGGCTCCATCGCCGGGGTCGGGCTCGTCTCGGAGCCGGTGCGTCTGACTATTGAAGGAGGTCACCTGATCGAAGCCACCGGGCCCGACGGGAAGAAGCTGATGGAGCTGCTGACGGTCCACGGCCCCGATGGAACCAACGTCGCCGAACTCGGCATCGGCACCAACGAGAAAGCGATTTTGACCGGCAACATCCTCGAGGACGAAAAGATCTCTGGCACCGCTCATGTGGTTTTTGGTGCCTCGGCTGCGATCGGCGGGAACGTTCAGGTGCCGGTCCACCTCGATGTCGTTTCCCTGCGACCCGAGGTGACCGTTGATGGCACTCCGATCGTGCTCGAAGGCAAGCTGCTGGTGTGACCCTGCTGGCGGTTCCGAACGTTTCCGAGGGCCGGGACTTCGAGCGTCTCGACCGGCTGCAGGACGGCCTCGGCAACGAGGTTCTGCTGCTCGATCGCCACACCGACATCGACCACAACCGGGCGGTGTTCACGGTCGCGGGGTCGCCGGGGGACCTCGAGACAGCTCTGGCCGGACTGGCCGGTGCCGCTCGCGATATCGACATGCCCGAGTGGCAGGGACTTCACCCGGCGATCGGTGCTCTCGACGTGTGTCCGGTCGTCTGGATCGATCCGCTCGAGCGGGAAGAGGCCGAAGCTTCGGCCCTGAAGGTCGCCGAGCGGATCGGCGACTTCGGCATCCCGGTATTTCTGTATGGCGATCTGGCGGCGGACGAACCGAGGCGCCAGCGCGCCTTCTTTCGCGAGGGAGGTCTGGACCAGCTCTGGCACCGGATGACCTCGGGTGATCTGGTGTCCGACTTCGGCCCCGATCGGCCCCATCCACATGCCGGTGGCTGTCTGGTCACCGCGAGACCTCCTCTGGCCGCCTTCAACATCGAACTGGATACGGATGACGTGGAGGTGGCCCGCGCAGTGGCCGCCGAAGTGAGGGAGACGGGTGGCGGACTGCGCGGCCTGCGTGCGATCGGCCTAATGCTCTCGACCGGTCGGGCGCAGGTATCGATGAATATCGAGGACCCGGTTTCGCTGCCGCTGGCCGAGGTCGTGGCGGAAGTATCGACACGGGCTGCCGGCAGTGGCGCCCGGGTGATCGAAGCCGAGCTGATCGGCCTGGTTCCCGAGGCGGCGATGGTCGACTACCCGGAGACGGTCCCGATCCGCGACTACGATCCGGCTTTCCACATCATCGAGCGCCGCCTCGCCTGAACCGACGGCTCGGGGCGGCGCGCTCGACGGGGTCGGACCGGTAAGTTTTCAGGCGTGGCCCAGACCAAGAAGAAGCGGAGTCGGAAGAAGCGCGGAACTCAGGCCGGCAACGTGGATACCCGCCGCAAAGCTCGTCCGAAGAACCGGGCCGAGGCCCGCAGCCAGGCGAAGTCGGGCAACAAGTCCCGCACGCCGCGAACCGACCGTCCGCCGACCTGGAAGAGCGCCGCAGTCCGGGGCGTCGTCGCCTCGCTCGTCTTCCTTCTGTTGCTGATCCTTTTATTCGGCCGCTCGCTCAGTGAGGCCCTGCCGATCGGCCTGTTCATGCTGGTCTTCTACATCCCGGCCGGCTACTACATGGACAGCGTGCTCTGGCGTCGCCGCGAGCGGGCCCGGATCAGGGCACGCGGAAAGCAAGGCTGAGCGTGGCCGGCATCGAGGTCCTCGGCAGCACCGTGGGTACGGTGGCCGAGAACTCGTTCACGGTATTCAAGGAGGGATCCGACCGGGCGATCATGATCGACCCCGGTGACGAGGCCGACAAACTGATGCAGCCGCTCGCCGAGCGCGGACTGACCCTCGAAGCGATCCTGCTGACCCACTGCCACTTCGACCACATCGGAGCGGTCACGCCGATCGCCCGCGCCACCGGGGCGCCGGTCTGGTGCCCGGAGATCGAAGTCCCGGTCCTGGCCGACATCATGGCCTACGTGCCCTGGCCCGGATTCGGCCCGTTCGAGAGCTACGAAGCCGATCACATCGTCAAGGGAGGGGAGACCCTCAACCTCGCGGGTCTGGAGATCGAGGTGCTGTTCACTCCCGGCCACAGCCCCGGCCATGTGACCTACTCGATCCGCGACGAGGCCGCGCTCTTCTCCGGTGATGTGCTTTTCCAGAACTCGGTCGGCCGGGTCGACCTTCCCGGCGGCGACTGGGACACCCTGCTGGAGTCGATCCGGATGCTGGTCGATTCGCATCCCGCCGATACCACCGTCTACCCCGGCCACATGGGGACGACCACGCTGGCGGCCGAGCTGGCGACGAACCCCTTTCTCGCCGAGCTACAGAGCTGATGGCCGAAAAGTTCAAGGCTCCGCGCGGCACCTTCGATGTGCTGCCTCAGGCGATGGCCAGGCGCGAGCTGGTGCTCAGGACCGCCGGCGAGGTTTTCGCCCGGGCCGGATACGACTGGATGGCGACCCCGTCCTTCGAGGACACCGACCTGTTCGAGCGCGGAGTAGGCAAGTCGACCGACATCGTGCGCAAGGAGATGTTCACATTTGAGGACAAGGGCGGGCGCAGCCTGACTCTGCGTCCGGAGGGCACCGCTCCGATCTGTCGCGCCTACGTCGAGCACGGAATGCACAAGCTGGCGCAGCCGGTCAAGCTCGCCTACTCGGGTCCGTTCTTCCGCCACGAACGGCCGCAGGCGGGCCGCTACCGGCAGTTTCATCAGATCGGCGCCGAGGCGATCGGTTCGGACTCGCCGCTGGCCGACGCCGAGGTGATCACGCTGCTCAGCGACCTGGTCGAGGAGCTGGGAGTACCCGGCGTCGAACTGCGGCTCGGCAGCCTCGGCTCGCTCGATGCGCGCCGCGAGTACCTCGAGGAGCTGAAGAGCCA
>JBBRVF010000055.1:0-7193 GCA_038247145.1 Solirubrobacterales bacterium
CAACACGGTGACGGTAAGCGGCACCACGCCGGACCCGGACCCTGACAACGACACGGCGACCGCGAACTTCACCGCCGAACAGGAGGCCGACATGGAGATCACCAAGACGGCCGACCCGATCGCGATCAACCAGGGCCAGACTTCGGTCTTCACGCTCCTGGTCAAGAACAACGGTCCTTCGGTGGCCGAGAACGTGAAAATCACCGACCCGCTGCCGACCGGTCTGGAATACGTCTCCGACGATTCCGGCTGCAGCGAGACCTCGGGCGACATCGAGTGCCTGCTCGGCGACTTCCAGCCTGATCAGCAGCAGACGATCAAGGTGACCGTCACCGGCAGGGACAACGGTGCGTGGACCAACACGGCGACCGTCGGCAGCGACACCGACGATCCGTTTCCGGACAACAACGAGTCCTCGGCCGATGTGAACGTCGGGGCGACCGCCGACCTGGTCATAACCAAATCGGCCCCGGCCACTGCTACCTCGTACCAGCAGTTCACCTACTCGATGCTGGTCGAGAACAGGGGGCCGTCGGATGCCACCGGCGTCGTCATCAACGACCCGCTGCCGCCGGGTCTCAGCTTCATCTCGTCGGACGACTGCAATGCGACCATCAGCTGCAGCCTCGGGACGATCGCCGTGGGCGATTCCCGCACGGTCGAGGTCGTGGTCGAGACCACCGCAGCCGTCGCCGGAACGACGGTGATCAACACCGCGGTCGTCACCGGCAACGAGTTTGAACCGACCCCGGGTGACAACACTTCGACCGTCGAGACCGTGATCTCCACGCTCGCCGACGTCTCGGTCGAGAAGACGGGACCGCTCAAGGCCCAGGCCGACACGCGGATCGTCTGGAACGTCGTGGTCACCAACTCGGGCCCGAACCCGGCCGAGAACGTCACCCTGGCCGACACGCTTCCGCCCGGGGTAACCAACCCCTCGGTGATCACCTCGCAGGGCACCTGCGATACGACGATATCCTGCACCCTGGGCACGATTCCAGTCGGCGGAACCGTGGTGCTGACGATTGAGGCCGATATCCCGAGAGACACCGTGCCCGGTGCGGTCCTGAAGAACGATGTCGAGGTCGCGACGACTACCGACGAGCTCAACCCCGACGACAACTTCTCGAGCTGGGAGACGGTGGTCACGCCGCCTACCCCGTTCCCGCCTGATCTCGGCATCCGCAAGCAGCGCGACAACAGCAACCGGCCGGTCAAGGTCGGCGACATCGTCGTCTTCCGTCTGACCGCCACCAACTTTGGAGAGGTCACTGCGCGCAACGTGGTGATCAGCGACATCCTCCGCCCCAAGCTCCGCTACCGCAGCTCCACGATCGCGGGTGGAAGATGCACAAAGAAGGACGCAACCGTCACCTGTCGCGTCTCGAAGCTGGACGGAGGAGCTTCGGTGACGGCGAGGGTCAGGGTGCGGGTGATCGACACGGGCAAGGTCGTCAACACAGCTACGATCGGAGCCGACAACGCGACGATCTCGGTGCCGCGCGGGACGGTCCGCTTCCCCGTCCTCAAGGGCCGGACCAATCTCGCCGTGAACAAGGAGGCCGACCGCCGGAAGACTCGTGGTGGAAGCAAGGTCAAGTACCGGATCCAAGTTCGAAACAAGAGCGACCGGGCAGCCACGGATGTGGTCGTCTGCGACCAGATACCGGGCGGCACTACGGTGATGAGCACCGGTGGCGGGCGTCTCGACGGCGCTCGGATCTGCTGGGAGATCCCGTATCTGGGCGGACGCGTCGAGCACCAGTTCCGGGTGGTCCTCCGTGTCGACGGTTTCTATGATCTCAACACCGTGCGTAACGTCGCCACCGCCACGGCAGGAAACGTCAAGGGCGTCAGCCGGGACTCGGCTAGGGTCGGTGTGACCGGTATCGGCAGCGCCAAAGGCGGCGGTGTCACCGGTTAGGCGCACTGCCCTCGCGGTCGTCGCGATGGCGTTGCTGTCCGGTGCGGCTTTGGCCTCCCCGGCCACCGGCTCGCTGGCCGTGGCCGGGCCTTCGGCCGGCACGAAGGCTTCGAACTCCCGCGCGTCGGCGCCGCCCAGCCTCGTCGCGAGGATCATGATCCCGACCAGGGCGCGTACGAGTCCCGGCTTCGGCAAGCGCGCGAAGATGGTTCTCGGAACGCGCTCGCGGTGGTCACGCGGTCCCCAGCACCTGCTGGTGCTGAAGCGGGTTCGGTTCAAGGGAGTGCCGTGGCTGAAGCTGAGGCTGCCGACGAGGCCCAACAACTCCTCCGCCTGGATTCCGGCCTCGAGGACCAGGCTGATCACGAACCCGTGGCTGGTCCGGATCTCGGTCGGTAATCGAACGGTCACCGTGCTTCGGAGCGGACGCCGCGTACTGAAGTTCAAGGCGGTGGTCGGAGCGCCGGCCACACCGACGCCCCGCGGCCGCTTCGCGATCTACGAGCGCGTGCGGCAGCCCGACCCCACCGGCTTCCTCGGACCCTTCGCGCTCCATCTGACGGCGCACTCGAACGTGCTCGACAATTACGGCGGCGGACCCGGCAGGGTCGCGATCCACGGCCGGGGGGCCGAGTCGCTGTTCGATCCGCTCGGATCCGCCCGCTCACACGGTTGCGTCAGGGTCGGCAACGGCCGGATCGTGTCCCTGGCCGGCAGGCTGCCGCTCGGAACACCCGTCGTCGTTCGCTGAACCCGCCTCAATTTCTTACATACAGACGTGAACGCGACGGGGCGCTTTACGTTCCGAAGACTTGCCTTGTGCCTTCCGGCTCTTTAGTCTTGAGGTGGAATTCCAGTATCGCCACCGATGCGGTGGGATCAGACAAGGAGAAGCGAAATGCATACCGCCACCCCCACTCCCAGTGCCGCCGCCCTCGACCTGCAGGCAAACGCACGCCGGCACCTCTGGATGCACTTCTCCCGGATGGGCGGCTACGACGAGCAGCACGAAATCCCGATTATCGCCCGCGGCGAGGGCTGCTACCTGTGGGATGACAAGGGCAAAAAGTACCTTGACGGACTCGCGGGCCTCTTCTGTTCGAACGTCGGCCATGGTCGGGCCGAGATCGCCGAAGCGGCCGCCAAACAGATGGAAGAGCTCGAGTTCTCGATCATCTGGAGCTATGCCCATCCGCGCGCGATCGAACTCGCGACGAAGATCGCCTCGCTGGCTCCCGGTGACCTCAACCGGGTCTTCTTCACCAGCGGCGGTGCCGAGGCGGTCGAGTCCGCCCTCAAGCTTGCCCGCAACTACTGGCGAATGCACGGCCGCGGCCAGAAGGCCAAAGTCATCGCCCGCGAGGTGGCCTACCACGGCACCACCCTCGGAGCGCTCTCGGCGACCGGCCTGACCGACCTCCGGGCGCAGTTCGAGCCGCTCTCGCCGGGGGGCTGCCATGTGCCGAATACCAACATGTACCGCTATCCCGACGATCGTGACCCGCTGCTGCTCGCCGACGCGATCGAGGACCGGATCATCTTCGAAGGTCCCGAGACCGTCGCCGCGGTGATCCTCGAGCCGGTCCAGAACGCCGGCGGCTGCTTCGTCCCGCCGGAGGGGTACTTCCAGCGGGTCCGCGAGATTTGCGACCGCCACGACGTGCTGCTGATCTCGGACGAAGTGATCTGCGCCTGGGGCCGACTCGGCCACTTCTTCGGCGCCGACCGCTTCGGTTACCAGCCCGACATCATCACCTCGGCCAAGGCGCTCACTTCGGCCTACGTCCCGATGGGCGCGATGATCTGCTCCGACAAGCTGGCCGAGCCGTTCATGGAGGGCACCGAGTCCTTCGCCCACGGCTTCACCTTCGCCGGCCACCCGGTCGCCTCGGCGGTGGCTCTGGCCAACATCGAAATCTTCGAGCGCGAGGGGCTTTGCGATCACGTCCAGGCCAAGGAGCCCGAGTTCCGCAGCATGCTGGAGAGCCTGCAGGACATCCCGATCGTCGGCGACGTGCGCGGCGCAGGTTTCTTCCACGCGATCGAACTTGTCAAGGACCAGGAGACCAAAGAGACCTTCGACGGTCCGCAGGCCGAAGGCCTGTTGCGGGGCTACCTCTCGGGTGAGCTCTACCGGCGCGGCCTGATCTGCAGGGCAGACGATCGCGGCGACCCGGTGATCCAGTTCTCGCCGCCGCTGATCGCCGACACCGAGGAGTTCGAGTTCATGCACGACGTGCTCCGCCCGGTGCTGACCGAGGCCTCGAAGCGGATGGACATGTTCTAAGCCTCACCGCAGGTGATAATCGAAGCGCGTCTGTTTCCACCCACCAGAGAGAGGTAGTTGAGGCATGAAGGTTGGAGTCCCGAAGGAGATCAAGCAGGATGAGTACCGGGTAGCGATAACTCCTGCAGGCGTCCGGGAGATGGTCGAGCACGGTCACGAGGTCTACATCGAGACTTCGGCTGGTGAAGGCAGCGCGATCAGTGACGACGAGTTCGAGGTCCAGGGCGCCAGAATCGTTCCGGATGCCGCCGCGGTTTTCGAGTCCGGTGAGATGATCCTGCACGTCAAGGAGCTGCAGGCATCCGAGATCGAGATGCTCCAGCCGGACCACCTCCTGTTCACCTACCTGCATCTTGCCCCCGACCCGGAGCAGACCCGCGGGCTCTGCAGGTCGGGTGCGACCTGCGTCGCCTACGAAACGGTCGAAGACTCGGCCGGCCGGCTGCCGCTGCTGGCCCCGATGAGCGAGATCGCCGGCCGGATCGCCACTCAGGCGGGTGCCTTCATGCTTGAGAAGCCGATGGGCGGCCGCGGAATCCTGCTCGGTGGCACTCCGGGAGTCGCCGCGGCAAACGTGGTGGTCATCGGCGGAGGCGTGGTCGGCACCAACGCCGCTTTCATCGCCATGGGCATGGCCGCAGACGTTTTCATCCTTGACCGCTCGATCGACCGGCTGCGCGAACTCGACCTCCACTATGCCCGCGAGGCTTCGACCGTCTACTCGACCTCGCTCGCGGTCGAGGAACTGCTGCCCAAGGCCGATCTGGTAATCGGTGCCGTCCTTGTCCACGGCGCCCGGGCCCCGTTCGTGATCAAGAGGGAACAGCTCGGTCTGATGAAGCCCGGCGCGGTCCTGGTGGACGTGGCCATCGATCAGGGAGGCTGCTTCGAAACCTCCCGCCCGACCACCCACCGTGATCCGGTCTTCGAGGTTGACGGGATCATCCACTACTGCGTGGCGAACATGCCCGGCGCGGTTCCGATCACCGCCACACATTCGATGACCAACGCGACCATGCCGTACGCACTTTCGCTGGCTGCTCACGGTCTCGGCGGAGCGGTCCACAGAGACCCCGGCCTCAAACCCGGCATCAACGTGGCCAACGGCAGCGTGACCCACCAAGGCGTGGCCGAAGGTGTTGGGGCCGAATATGTGGCGCCGGAAGAGGCGCTGGGCTGGAGCTGAGGGCGCGTCGGGCCGACCCGACGGGCAACGGGACAACAACCCGGTGGGCGCCTTCGAGCTGCCTTTCGGTCGAGAGGACGAGTGCTAGAGGATGGCTGTAGAGCAGAAGCTGAAGCTTCGCAACATGATCAACGGCGAGTTCGTCGACCCGATCGACGGCGGCGCCGAAGAGGTGGTCGATCCGTCCACCGGCGAGGTGATAGCAGAGTCGCCGCTGTCGGGAGCCGAAGACGTGCGAAGCGCTGTCGCGGCCGCCAAGGCCGCCTTCGAAGGCGGCTGGGCCAGTACGACTCCGGCTGAGCGTTCCAACCGCCTGCTCGCCCTGGCCGATGCAATCGAGGAGAACGGCGAGGAGCTGACCAACCTCGAATCCGCCGACGCCGGCAAGCCGCGCCAGGCCTTCATCGACGAAGAGCTCGCTACGACGGCCGACCACATCCGCTTTTTTGCCTCCGCCGCCCGCAACCTCGAAGGCAAGGCGGCGATGGAGTACGTCGAGGGTCACACCTCGTTCATCCGTCGCGAGCCGGTCGGCCCGGTAGCCCAGATAACCCCCTGGAACTACCCGCTGATGATGGCGATCTGGAAGCTCGGTCCGGCGCTGGCCACCGGCAATACGCTGGTGCTGAAGCCGGCAGAATCGACTCCGGTCACGACGCTCCACACGCTCGCCCGGATCTGTGCCGAGATCTTCCCGCCCGGCGTGACCAACTTCGTCGGCGGCCACGGTGACCCGGCAGGTTCGACCCTGGTCACCCACCCCGACATCAGGATGGTCTCGCTGACCGGTTCGGTCGGCACCGGCAAGTGGATCGCAAAGGCGGCGGCGGATTCGCTCAAGCGGGTCCACCTCGAACTCGGCGGCAAGGCGCCGGTCATCGTCTTCGACGACGTCGACATCGAAGCTACCGCCGAGCTGGTTTCAGCCTACGGCCTGTTCAACGCCGGCCAGGACTGCACCGCCGCCTGCCGGATCCTCGCCGGTCCCAAGGTCTATGACGACTTCGTCGCAGCGCTTGCCGAAAAGGCCGGTGGCTTCAAGACGGGCGACCTCGACGACCCCGACACCACTCTCGGTCCGGTCAACTCGGCCCGGCAGCTGGAGCATGTCACCGGCTTCCTCAATCGCCGGCCGGAGCACGCCCAGGTCGCCACCGGCGGCGGCCAGGCCGACCGGCCCGGCTTCTTCGTCGAGCCAACCGTGGTCGCCGACCTCAAACAGGACGACGAGATGGTCCAGAACGAGATCTTCGGGCCGGTGATGACCGTGCAGCGCTTTGCCGACGAAGAAGAGGCGATCCGCTGGGCCAACGGCACCAGGTACGGCCTCGCCGCATCGGTCTGGACCCGCGACATCGGCCGGGCGATGAGGGTGACCAACGCCCTGCGTTTCGGGGCGGTCTGGGTCAACGACCACATCATCATGGCGCCGGAGATGCCCCACGGCGGCTACGGTGAATCCGGCTACGGCAAGGACATGTCGATGTACTCGCTTGAGGATTACACGCAGATCAAGCATGTGATGATTTCTCTCGACTGAGGGGGCGGGCACTTCCCCGGAACCACCCGTGCACGCCTGGCTGCGTCGACGCTCGGGCAACTCGCTCATTGCCGGAAGGCAAATCGCTTCGTGACCTCGCTTTACTCCTTGCCAGGCGCACCCGGGAGGCCCCGGGAAAGCACCCGCGTGGAGTGGGACGGCCGAGACTCGCTGCGCGTGGGGTAGACGCTCGCCGGGCCGGCTACGCCGGGGCACTGCTCGGGTTGGGGGTGGATGCCGCCCGGGAAGGGAG
>JBBRVF010000056.1:0-7159 GCA_038247145.1 Solirubrobacterales bacterium
CGGCCTGCTCGAACTCTTTCGAAACCGAGCGGCCGACGAGGCCGCTGGCCCCGGTGACCAGTACGGAAAGCTCGCTCAGAAGCCGGCGCCGATCAGGTCGTCGCGGCCGGAGAGTTCGATCGTCTTGCGAAGCCCGTCGTTCAGCGAGACCTCCGGCTCCCAGGAGAGGACTTCCCGGGCCCGGGTGATGTCGGGCTGGCGGACCTGGGGGTCGTCAACCGGCAGCGGCTCGAAGATGATCTTCGAGTTCGAGCCCGAGGCTTCGATCACCGCGTTGGCCAGCTGCAGCAGCGTGTACTCGTCGGGGTTGCCGATGTTGACCGGGAAGTGCTCTCCAGACTCGGCCAGGGCGATCAGGCCCCGGACCAGGTCGTCGACGAAGCAGAAGGAGCGGGTCTGGCTGCCGTCGCCGAAGACGGTCAGCGGCTGGTCCTGCATCGCCTGCCGCAGGAAGGTCGGGATCGCTCGGCCGTCATGGGCCCGCATCCTCGAGCCGTAGGTGTTGAATATTCGAACGATCGAGGTGTCGACGCCCTGCTGGCGGTGGTAGGCCATGGTCAGGGCTTCGGCGTAGCGCTTGGCTTCGTCGTAGACGCCGCGCGGGCCGATCGGGTTGACGTTGCCCCAGTAGCTCTCTTCCTGCGGGTGAACCTGCGGGTCTCCGTAGACCTCCGAGGTCGAGGCGAGCAGAAAGCGGGCCCGCTTGAACTTGGCCACACCGAGCATGTGCCAGGTGCCCTGGGCGCCGACCTTGAGCGTGTGGAGCGGCAGCCGCGCGTAGTCGATCGGGCTGGCCGGCGAGGCGAGGTGGTATACGAAGTCGACATCGCCCTCGACGGTCACTTCCTCGGTGATGTCGTGGTTTACGAAGCGGAAGTTCTCCGAGCGGATGTGCTCGATGTTCTTCAACGAGCCGGTGTCGAGGTTGTCGATGCAGACCACCGAGTAACCCTTCGCCAGCAGGTTCTCGCAGAGGTGCGAGCCGACAAATCCGGCTCCGCCGGTTACAACGCAGGTAGTCATAGGCGGGGCATCGTATGTCAGAAACCCCCGGTCCGGGCCGACCCTGCCACCGTAGGTCGCGGTCCTGCCGCGGCGAAGAGAGTCGAAAGGGGATCCGTATGTGGCTGGTGACCGACCGTGGTTTCTATTCAGTGGTTGACAAGGGCGACCGGGAGGGCTGCCTCTGCGTGCGAGGCCGGGTCCGGGCCGACATCGAGGCTCTGTTCGAGCTCGACTCACTGGCCGGCTATGCCGGAGAGATCATCGAGACCGACACCTCCGACTACCGCTACCGCGTTTACGTAAAGCGCGAGGACTGGGTCACGGCGGCAGCCGACCTGGCCGGGCGGATCGACTACGACAACTTCAAGCTGACGGCGAACAGCAAGCAGGGCCACGACCGCGCCTTCACCTATACAAACGTCTGGCGCGCCCTGCTCGACCTCCGGGCCTGAGGACGGGCTCGTGCTTCAGCTTCCAGCGGCGCTGCGCAGGTCGATGGCGAGGCCGGGGCCGAGCAGGTCCCGGTCGGCAGAAACGACCCTGCGTTTGAGCCGCTCTGCGATTACCGCGTAAGAGGCGTCGTAGAAGGTGATCCGGTGCTTGTCCGCAAGATGTGCGCACGGCCCGAAATCTGTCGCATCGAGTTCAACCGCCGGTCCGCAGATCCTCAGCATCGCTCGCAGGCCCTCTTCGACCAGCTCCGGGGATGCTTCCGGCGTCCTGGCGAGCACACTCCCAACCTCGTAGAAAGCGAGCGACGTGGCTTTGATCGGGGCGCCGATCAACTCGCGGGCCAGTTCCGCGTCGGGCTCGACCTCGGGCGAAAGAAACCACTTCAGAGCGACACTGGCATCCACCAGCCAGCCCCGACCCGCGGACGCCCTCATCCGTCCCGATTTCTGTCGCGGCGCACTTCAGCTACCACGTCCATGGGTCCGGTCAGCTGCGCCGAGATCCTCTCGAGCGTCGCCAGGACCTCTTCTCGATCGGCAGGACCCAGCCCGATCTCCTGACGGGCGGCTTGCTGGAGCAACGCACTTCGGCTCGTTCCCCGCCGGCTCGCCTCCGAGTCGATTTCGGCAAGCAGATCATCTGGAATCGAAACCAAGACTTTGGCCATAGATCGAGTATATCCCGCGGGCAATACTTTGGATCCGGTGCCGGCGTACTGTGCCATCGACCGAGTCAAGCACGGGATGTCGGCAATGCCAGGCGACGCGCGTAATTCCTTGCGTACTCGTCTCACATTCGTTGCAGAGCTGCGAGTGGGGCCGCCCCAGGCGGGGGAGAATTCGCGGTGGGGTGGACCCGGTCAGCCGCCGCCCGGAGGGTCGGCGCCGGGGCCTTCGGAGTGGATCCGGACCAGGAGGTTGTCGATCAGGTCGAGATCGATCGGCTCGGTCTCTTCCTCTTCGAGATGAACGAAGCCGTCGAAGACCCCGTACAGGGTTCCGGGAACCTCGACGCCGCCCTTCAGCTTCAGGTTGATCCGGGCTCCCCGGCCCAGCTTCGGCAGGACGTTCTCGATCTCTTCGCGGCTGGCCACCGGCACAACCTATTGGACCTTGCCGACGGCGGTTCTGGAGAAACAAAGTGCAATTTGCGGGAATCTGAAGAGTCTGTGGCTTTGGCGCTCAAACATCGCGCAATTTGCGCACGTTGCCCCTCCTTCAACCGGGGGCGAGAAATCGTCGTAGCAGGACTTAATCCTGCAAATGCTGACTTCTGAGACGAAAGTGTCACGAGCCCGGAATGAACGCCCTTTGGTTCGAAAGGGGTGGCGCCGATCGGTACCAGCGGATATGAGATTGGGCAGGAAGCCATTCGCAATCAGGGGGTTCCTACGATGGGGTTGAGACTCAAGCAGCGGGGTACGGGTGCCTCCGACGACACTTTCGGATCGAAGAGTCATGCCGATGAAGCCACTGCGGAATCATCGCTTGCGGCGAGGAAGAGGGCCGCTGTCGAGTTGATTCGCAAACACGACCCCGCCCTGCGAAGTACTGCTCGCAGGTTCTCGATCTGCCGCGACGACGCCGAAGACGCCTATCAGCGCGGCATCGAGATCCTTCTCTCGAAGGCGCCGAATACCGACCCCCGGCAGCTGTTGCCGTGGGCCCGGACAGTCATCAAACACGAGGCGCTGGCGATCCGTAAGGGGCGCGAGCGTTTGCTTGGTCGGCCACCGGCCAACCAGCGGGAGGATGAAGGTGAGGACTGGATCCACCTCATCCCCTGGCAGGGTTCCGGACCGGACGAAAGGGCCGAGAAGCGCGAACTCGTCGATCGAAGCCGGGAGGCGCTGGCAAAGCTCAAGCCCCACGAGCTCAAGGCACTCACCCAGCTGGCGGAGGGATACAGCTACGCCGAGATCGCCAGCCTCAATGGCTGGACCCGGACAAAGGTGAATCGTTGCCTGGCGGAAGGTAGGGCTCGCTTCCGCTCGGTTTTCCGGGAGAGCGAAACCGGCGAGAGGTGTGCATCGCTTGAACCTTTGATCTCGGCCTCATGTGACGGTGAGCTCGAAGGGCCTGACCTGACCGAGGTCCGCAACCACCTTGCAGCCTGTGGTCATTGCCGGGCGACCCTCAGGGCCTTCAGGGCCGCGCCAAAGGCGGCAGCGGCCCTGCTGCCGGCGGTACCGCACTCCCAGTCGCTCTGGGAGAAGGCCCAGGAGCTTGCGATCTCGACCCAGCTGAGGATTCAGGGAATCGGCCGCGGCTCCGACCAGCCGCTCTCGGTCGTGGCCGCGTCGGGCGGGACCAGAGGAGCCGGTGCGGCGGCTCTCGCGAAACTCGCCACGGTCTGCCTCGGTACAGCCGGCGGTGCGGCCGCATGTGTCGCGGTCGGGGTTCTTCCGGCACCGGAAATCGGTGGAAAGAACGAGCGACCCGCGGCGATCGAGCGACCCGCTGAACGCCCGCAACCGGTGGAGGCGTCCACGCCCGAACCGACGGCGCCTGCTCCAGCGACTGAAGCGGCGGGCAACTCGCAACCGGAGGCGCCTCCATCACCCGGATCCAGGGAATCCGGAAAGGCTCAGGCTCAGCAACCGCAGCCCGCCCCGGCGCCGACCCCGGTCGAGCAGGAGTTCACTCCCGAGGCCGCCGGCACACCGGTTCCGGCTGCCGCTCCGCCCCCACCGGCTCCGTCAGCAGGTTCTTCGTCGTCGCCGGGGTCCCCATCAGTCCCGGTCGGCGGCGGAGGCGGGGAGTTCGGGCCATGACTTCTTTCCGCGCCGTGACCGGAATACTGGTGGCCTTTCTGCTTGCAGCGGTCGGGGTTCAAGGCACCGCTACTGCCGTCGCCGGCGAGTACCCCATCAGGCAGTGCGCAGGATCTGACAACGACGGTTTCTCCGGCGACTATTTCCAGATGAGTATTTTCGACCGGGTCGATGTTGTTCGGGGCTGCACACGAGGCGGAGCCAACAAGATCGGGATCTACCAGGACCGCTCCGGCCTCAGGTTTCAGGAAGGTGTAGGAGGTCAGTTCATGTGGTCGCCGGTTCCGGGCCTTCAAATCGTCGGCACCACGGTCAGCGCCAAGCTGCGCGATGCCAACGGCATCAAGGCCTCGGTCTCAGGTCCGAGCGCCCAGTGGGGGGCCTTCGACCTCTACGAGGGCCAGCCGCATGACGGCCAGGTCCGGACGACCAGGTGGTCCGGAGAGACTCGCCGGCCGGATCTGGTTGTGATGCGGCTGGTCTGCCAGTGGGCCAACGGCTGCCCCAACGAACCCGACGGTCCCAAGGCCTTCGTCGAGCTGTTCGACATGGAGATTCGGAGCCGGGACGTAGCCGCACCGCAACTCACGCCCTCAGGTGCGTTGTGGGATCGAAGCGACGGTGGAGGTTGGTACCGCGGAAGCGGTGCTATCGGCTTCGACTCCTACGACCCGGGCGGCGGTGTCGCCCGCGCTTGGGTGGAGGTGAACGGCTTCGAGCTCGACCTGGGCGAAGTCGACTGCCCCGGCGACCAGGGTCCCTACGCGACCAGTTTCACCCCTTGCGCGAGCTCTGCGCAACGCAGCCGAATTTTCAGCACGGCTGCCACCCCATTCCGTGAGGGCTGGAACAGCCTGCGCGTCTGCGTGGCCGACTTCGCCATCCCGGCCGATGAAGCCAACCGGACCTGCAGCTCCCCCCGGAGCCTTGCGGTCGACAACCAGCGCCCGCTTGCCGCGGTCGGTCTCGGAGCCGTCGGAGGCAGCGGCTGGCGAGCGGAAAACGGATTCGAGTTTCGCTGGCAGATCCCGAACGGACAGGCTTCGCCGGTCGTCGCAGCCGAGTACCGGGTGCTCGAAGCGGGTTCGGGCAATGAGGTTGGCGCCGGAGTGGTTGCTGCGACGGATCCAATTTCAGCAGGACCGCTCGAGGTCCCGCATGCCGGCGAGTACCGCTTTGAGTTGCGTCTCAGGGATGAGGCAGGAAACCTCGGAGATCCAGCGTCGACGTTGTTCCGCTTCGACGACTCACCACCCGGAAACGTTTCACCGGAGGAGCCTCCCGGCTGGATCTCCGACGACGAACTGCCCCTGCTCCAGCCGATCGAGAAGGCGGACTCCGGGGGACCTTCCGGGGTCGGTGGTTATGCGGTGGCCGTTTCCGCCGATCGCCTGCTGCCTCCCTGCGCTGCTCCCGTCTGCCTTCCCGATGAAATGGCTCTTGCCGCCGGTGCAGACAGCCGCGTGGTCGTGATCGACCGGCTCGGGGAAGGCAGTCACTGGGTATCTGCCGTCGCCGCGTCGGGGGCGATGCTCTCCTCCCGGCAACCGGGCAGCTCCGTGGTCCGGGTGGACCGCACCGATCCCGAGACCTCGCTATCGGGGTTGCCCACGGGCTGGGTCAATCGTCCGGTGACGCTAACCGCGACGGCCTTCGATACGACGTCTGGAATGGCTGCCGACCCGGGCCGGGACGATGGTCGTCCTGTCACCGTGATCGCAGCCGAAGGTCAGGCTCCGTACGAGTCGCCGGGTCCGGTCGCAACCTTCACCGTCGCCTCGGAAGGCGCATCCCGTGTCGAATACTGGGCCCGTGATCTGGCCGGCAACGTCAACGACGGCCGACCGGCACCGGACGGGACGCGCCACCGGTCGCCGGGTTCGGTGACGGTCAAGATCGACAACACCCCACCGGTTCTTCAATTCGCGACCCTCCGCGACACGGCCAACCCGGAAGCGGTTTCCGTCCTGGTCGAAGACAGCTTTTCGGGCCTGGATCGCGGCCGGATCGAGATCCGGAAGGTTGGCGACCGGGGCGCCTTCAAGTACCTGGAAACCAGCGCCGGTGAGGGCCGGCTTCGGGCCACGATTCCCTCGGACGACCTGCCCGCCGGAACCTATGAACTGCGGGCCGAAGCGATCGACCGGGCCGGTAATACCGGTACGACGGTGGCCACCACCGGGGGTTCGGCAATGGTTCTCAGACTGCCGCTGAAAAGGAAGGTCGCGCTCAGCCTGCGCCACCAGGGAAAGAAGCCCGGAGTCAAACGGATCGTCAGGAAGCAGGGAAAAGGCAGCACGCTGGTCGGGCGAATCCGGTATTCGACGGGATCCGGAATCGCGGCGGCCAGGCTGATCGTCGAAGAACGCTTCGCCGATGGCAGTAGCAGCAGGGTCCATCGGCGGACCGCGATTGCCGATGGCACCGGGAGATTCGCGGTGAGGCTCAAGCCGGGCCCCAGTCGCCGCATCCGAGTGCTATATGCGG
Source organism: Solirubrobacterales bacterium (assembly GCA_038247145.1). Taxonomy (GTDB): domain Bacteria; phylum Actinomycetota; class Thermoleophilia; order Solirubrobacterales; family 70-9; genus 67-14. Next base: position 6,719 of record JBBRVF010000056.1, read on the forward strand.
GCACCGCCCGAGAAAGCCGTACCGCCAGTCGATGGATTCGTTTCAACTCCAGCGACAGGGTCAGCTTCGCCGTGGAGCCCAAGGTTCTGAGGAACGGAGGTCGCACGGTGATGCGCGGGGCGATCAGGGGTCGAGGCGCGATCCAGCCCGCCGGCGGAAAGCTCGTGGCGATCCAGTACTACGACCCTGGTCGCTCGCGTTGGCGACCGGTGGAGGTGCTCCGGGCGAACCCGAAGGGCCGGTTCCGTTACGCCTACCGCTTCCGCACGATCGCCTTTGCGCAGCGGATTCTGTTCCGTGCAGTGTCGCTTCCGGAGGCCGGCTGGCCCTACCGGCCCTCGACATCCGAGCCCGAATCGGTCATTGTCTATCCCAAGGCATCCTCATCGGGAAGGTGAGAAGTGGCAGGGATAAGAAAAAAACTGAAGCCGTCTCCGGCGA
>JBBRVF010000057.1:0-7081 GCA_038247145.1 Solirubrobacterales bacterium
GAACCGCAACTTCGAGGGCCGCATCCATTCCGAGGTGAAGATGAACTACCTGGCCTCGCCGCCCCTGGTGGTGGCGTATGCGCTCGCGGGCTCGATGGACGTGGACCTCCAGAACGACCCGCTCGGCGAGGATGCCGACGGCAATCCGGTCTATCTCAGCGACATCTGGCCCGACACCGAAGAGGTGGCCGAAGTGGTCGGTGAGTCGATCCGGCGTGAGATGTTCACGGAGAACTACGGCCAGGTCTTCGACGGCGACGAGAACTGGCAGCAGGTTTCGGTGCCCGAAGGCGACCGCTACACCTGGCCGGATTCGACCTACGTTCGCAGGCCATCCTTCTTCGAAGAGATGCCGCCGGACCCGCCCGGCGTGGAGCCGATCGAGTCTGCCCGCGTGCTGGCGGTGCTCGGAGACTCGATCACCACCGACCACATTTCGCCGGCCGGCGCGATCAAGAAGTCGAGCCCGGCGGGGGAGTGGCTGATCGAGCAGGGTGTGGGTCCGGCCGATTTCAACTCCTATGGATCGCGGCGCGGAAACCACGAGGTCATGGTCCGCGCCACCTTCGCCAACATCAGACTGCGCAACCAGTTGGTCGAGAAGTCCGGCGGCTTCACCCTCCACTTCCCGGAAGAGCAGGAGACCAGCATCTACGAAGCGGCAATGATCTACGCCGAAGAAGGTGTGCCGCTGGTCCTGCTGGCCGGCAAGGAGTACGGCTCCGGGTCCTCCCGCGACTGGGCGGCCAAGGGCACCAAGTTGCTCGGGGTGCGCGCCGTGATCGCCGAGAGCTACGAGCGCATCCACCGTTCCAACCTGATCGGCATGGGAGTGCTGCCACTGCAGTTCCCCGACGGCCAGAACGTCGAATCGCTCGGGCTGAACGGCCGTGAAGTGATCACGGTCGGCGAGCTCGATCAGGGCCAGGCCAAGTCGGTGTCGGTGACCGCCGTCCGAGATGGAGCCGATCCGGTCGAGTTCGAGGCCGTAGTCCGCCTGGATACACCGAACGAGATTCGCTACTTCCAGAACGGCGGCATTCTGCAGACCGTCCTTCGCGACCTGAACGCCGCCTGAGTCAGGACACCATGACGCCGTCGGGCGGATCCGGATCCAGGGACTTCAAGGACCGGATCTCCCCGCAGGCGATTCGGCAGCTCGGGGCGACCCTGGGCGCAGCCTGGCCCAACTTCCAGGAGTCCGAATTCGTCGGACTGGCCGAGGGCGGGCTGGCCGATCTCGAGCTGAAAGCTCGCGTCAGTCACGTTGCCGAAGCGCTGGCGGCGACGATGCCGGCAGACTTCGATGCCGCAGCCGGAGTGATCGGCAAAGCGATGGAGTCGGCGGATTTCGACGGCTGGATCGTTTACTGCGTGAACGACTGGGTCGCAGTCGCCGGGATCAGCAGCCCCGATACCGCTCTGCCGCTGCTTGGCGAGTTGACCTCTCGCTGGAGCGCTGAATTCGCGATCCGGCCGTTCATCGAGACCCACCCGGACCGCACCTTCGTGCAGTTCGACCAGTGGATCGAGAGTCTCGACGAACACCGCCGCCGGCTGGTCTCGGAGGGCTCCCGGCCACGTCTGCCCTGGGGTCGGCAGCTGCGGGCCTTCATCGCCGACCCGAGACCGCCCATCGCCCTGCTCGACCGGCTGGTCGACGACCCCTCTGCCTACGTGCGAAAGTCGGTCGCCAACCACCTCAACGACATCAGCAAGGACCATCCCGACCTGACCCTCGAGACCGCTGCCCGCTGGCTGGCGGAGTCCGAGGAGGACGGGGGCGCGGATTCGGCTGCCGGCGGACCCGACGTCGGACGGCGGCGGTGGATCGTCTCCCACGGACTCCGCAGTCTGGTCAAGGCCGGTGACCCTGAGGCACTTCGCCTGCTCGGCTTCGATCCGGACGCTCCGGTTTCGCTGACTGCCTTCAGTGTCAGCCCACAGCAACTGGCGATCGGCGAGGCGGTGACGATCGAATTCGCCCTCACAGCGGACGAGCAGACCCCGGCGATGGTTGACTACCGGATCCACCACGCCGGAGCGAAAGCGGCCCGGGCACCGAAAGTCTTCAAGCTAAAGCGCACCGTGCTCGAACCGGGCGTAGAGACGACCTTTCAGCGCGACCATCGCATCCGAGAGGTATCCGTCCGCCGAATTCACCCCGGCCCCCACCTGATCGAGATCCAGATAAACGGAAAGGTCCTCGCCGCCGCCAAAGTCGATGTCACCACCCCCTGAACCGCGGGGATCAGCAACAGACCACGAAGGGCGCACTGGCGCCGTGTCCGGGGCCGCACATCCGGTGCCGGCGGCGCAGCTCGTCGCCCTGAAACCGCTTGGCGAGACGCCTTCTACGAAAGGTGGCGGGCGAGGGTCGCGGGAGGCAGGGGGTCCGCGCGACCCTCACCGCGCCTGCGCGTCGGTAGCCAGGGAGGGATGCCGACGCGAGCGCTTCCGGGGATCGAACCGCCGGAAGCGGGCTTGGTAAGTATTACTGAGCGGTGTACTTGTTCCTAGAGGACACCTTGATCTTGCGCCTTCCCCTAACCCTTGTCCGTTCTCCCGTAACTGCCGACGGATAGACACGATCTTATACGCCAATGTAGTTCCGCGTCAACCGCCCGTCCAGGATGGAATGCCAAGCGCCGTTCGGCGCTGCACCTGCGGTGCCTCGAGAGCCATTCCGAGTGGCTTCAGACGGTCAGGGCGGTCAGCACGATGCGCTCCTGCTCGCGACCGTGGGCGACCGAATAGCCCTCGCCGGGGCTGGCCCGTTCCGGGCGACCGATGTAGCTCAGGTCGAGGCCTTCGCTGATTTCTGGCAGTCGCCGGCTCATCACGCTCCAGGCGCCCATGTTCTTGGGCTCTTCCTGGACCCAGGCGACCTCGCGCAGGTTCGGGTAGGACTTGATCAGCGACTCGATTTGGCTCCTGGGGAAGGGGTAGAGCAGTTCGACCCTGACCACAGCGACCTTCTCGTTCGATTCGCGCGCCTCGGCAGCGTCGATGTCGTAGTAGATCCGGCCCGAGCACAGGACGACACGTTCGACCTTCTCACGCGCCTCCCGGGTCCGCGGATCGTCGAGGATGAAGTGGAAGTGCTCGTCGGTCAGCTGCTCCAGGTTCGACGCCGCTGCTGGCTGGCGGAGCTGGCCCTTCGGTGTGAAGACGATCAGCGGACGCGGTTTCTTGATCAGCGCCTGACGTCGCAGCAGGTGGAAGTACTGGGCAGCCGTGGACGGGTTGGCGATGCGCATGTTGCCTTCGGCGGCGAGTGAAAGGAAACGTTCCAGTCGCGCGCTGGAATGTTCCGGGCCGGCACCTTCGTGACCGTGGGGCAGGAGCAGCGTCATCCGCGATGTCAGCCCCCACTTCGACTCACCGGAAGCGATGAAACTGTCGATGATCACCTGGCCGGAGTTGGCAAAGTCGCCGAACTGCGCCTCCCACAGCACCAGGGATTCCGGCTTCGATGACGCATAGCCGTATTCGAAGCCGAGGCAGGCGTTCTCGGACAGCGGGCTGTTGTGGAGTTCGAAAGGCGCGCTGGCGGTCTCAAGGTGCTGGATCGGCGCGTACTTGAGGCCGGTCTTCTCGTCGTGGAGCACCAGGTGACGCTGGGAGAAGGTGCCGCGCTCGGTGTCCTGTCCGGTCAGGCGCACATGGACCCCGTCGCTGACCAGCGAAGCGAAGGCCAGAGCTTCGGCGTGGGCGAACTCGATGCCGCCGCTCTCCATCGCATCGGTCCGCCTGCTCAACGGCTTGCGAAGCTTGCGGTGGATGGTGAAGCTGGCCGGAACCTCGAGCAGCGCTTCGTTCAGCGCCTTGAGGCGATCGGCCTTGACCGCCGTCTGCACCGGGGGGCTGGCCGAGCGGTCGAGCTCGCCGGTGCCGACCGAAGTGACGGTCGGATCTTCGTAGACACCCGATTCCATCTTCTCGCGCAGCTCGTCGAGGGTCGTGCGCAGCCCGCTGCGGCGGGTGTCGGCGGCCTCGTCGACTTCCTCCCGGGTGACCACCTTCTGGTCGATAAGGGTCTGGGTGTAGATCTCGGAGACCGGATCGTGGTCCTTGATCGTCGCCGCCATCAGCGGCTGGGTGTAGGCCGGCTCGTCGGTTTCGTTATGGCCAAAGCGGCGGTAGCCGACCACGTCGATCACGATGTCGCGCTTCCACTGCTCGCGGTAGGCCATCGCCAGCCTCATTGCCTGGGAGCAGGCCTCGGCGTCGTCGGCGTTGACGTGGATTATCGGCACGTTGAAGCCCTTGGCCATGTCGGCCGCATACGGGGTCGAGCGGCCGTCGGTCGGGTCCGTGGTGAAGCCGATCTGGTTGTTCTCGATGATGTGGATCGTGCCGCCGACCGAGTAGCCGTCGAGGCTCTGCAGGTTGAAGGTCTCGGCCACGACTCCCTGACCGGGAAAGGCGGCGTCGCCGTGCAGGACGAGCGGGACCGCGCGGTTCGTATCGAGCGCGATTTCCGACCCGTCGATCTCGCTCTGGGAGAAGCGGGTCGCGCCGGTGACCACCGGATCGACGAACTCGAGGTGGCTCGGGTTGGGGTAGAGGTGCATCGCGATGGTCTCGTCGTCCTCGGTCTTGAACGAGCCTTCGTGGCCGTAGTGGTACTTGACGTCGCCGGTGCCGCCGTGGGGGATGGCCGCGACCGCCTTTACGTCTTCGATCCGCTTTGAGCCTTCGAACTCGGCGAAGATCGATTCCGCGGCACGGTTGACGTTGTGGGCCAGAACCGCCAGCCGGCCGCGATGGGCCATGCCGATCACCACCTCTTCGGTTCCGCCGCGCCGCGCCATGGTCGAAAGCTCGTCGATCATGGTCACGATCGTGTCCAGGCCTTCGATCGAGAACATCTTCTGGCCCAGATAGGCCTTCTCGACGAATCGCTCGAACTCGAAGACCTCGATCAGCCGGTTCAGGAGTCGCTTCTGCTCGTCCGGGGTCAGCGGCTTGCGGTGGGCGCCTGTCTCGATCATCTCCCGCATCCAGACCCGCTGCTGATGGGATGAGATGTGCTCGAACTGATAGCCGATCGTGCCGGTGTAAGAGGCCCGCATGCGTGGCAGGGCTTCGAGCAGGGTCTCGCCGGGAACGCCGATCCGAAGGATCGAGGCCGGGATCTGGGCCATCAGCTCGGGGGTCAGCGCCACCGTCTCCGGGTCGAGTGCCGGGTCGCCCTTCGGCTTGCTGCCGAGCGGGTCGAGGTTGGCCGCAAGGTGGCCGTGGGTGCGGAAGGCTTTTAGCAGTGAGGTCGCCGCCTGCACGGCCTGGAGCAGCTCCGGGCTCGGTGCGCCGGCGATCGCCGAGGTGGGCGGCGCCTGGGCCGAGAACGGCGGCGCCTTCTCGGCCTTGGCGACCGCTGCCGCCAGGATCGAGGTGTCGAGGCCGAGATCGCTCGTGACACCTTCGTAGAACTCGCCTTCGCCGAAGAGCAGGCCCTCGATCTGTTTGAGGAAGTTGCCCGATTCAGCCCCCTGGATGGTCCGGTGGTCATAAGTCGAGGTCAGAGTCATCACCTTGGAGACGCCGAGGTTCTCGATCCGTGCCGGGTCGGCGTGAGCCCATTCGGGCGGGTAGGCGATCGCGCCGGCGGCGATGATCGTGCCCTGACCGGTCATCAGGCGCGGAACCGAAGCGACCGTCCCGATACCGCCAGGGTTGGTCAGGGTTATGTTGGTGCCGGCGAAATCGTCCGGCGAGAGTCGGTTCTCTCGCGTCTTGGTGATCAGTTCTTCGTAGTAGGCGTGAAAGTCGGCGAAGTCCATGCTGCCTGCGTTCTTGATCGCGGGCACCATCAGGCTGCGGGAGCCGTCCTTGCGCTCGACGTCGACCGCAATCCCGAGGTTTATCGAGCCGTCGTCGATCGAGATCAGCTTGCCGTTGCGATCCTCGAAGTGCCGCGTCATGACCGGCCACTTGACGGCGGCCTTGACGATCGCCCAGGCGACGAGGTGGGTGAAGGAGACCTTCATGCCGCGTTCGGCGAGGGCACCGTTCAGGCCCTTGCGCTTGGCGTCGAGGGTGTCTACCGCGATCGTCCGGAACGAAGTCGCCGTCGGGATCGAGCGGCTCTCGTCCATCGCCTTGGCGAGCATTCCGGCCGGTCCGCGCAGGACCTTCTCTTCGCCCGCCGGCGCGGCGCTGCCATCGGAGGCGGCGATCACGTCGGCCTTGGTCACCTTGCCGCCCGGACCGCTGCCAGAGATCCGGTCGAGGGTGAGTCCCTCTGCTGCGGCAACCCGTCTGGCGACCGGTGTGGCCCGGCCTTCGCCGATGTCGACGGCGCCGTTTCCCGAATCGGCGGAGCCGCTCGCCCGGGCGGCTGTGCCCCCGTCTTCTTGCGCAGCCGCAGCACCGTTCGAGTCGCCACCCGGCGCGGAGCCTTCGGTGTCTGAGGGATCAAGTTCGGCCAATGCGCTGCCGACGGCGACTTCGTCGTCAGGCTCGGCAAGGAGCTTGGTCACTTTGCCGGCCGTCGGTGCCGGGACCTCCGCATCGACCTTGTCGGTCGACACTTCGACCATCGTCTGGCCTTCTTCGACCACGTCTCCGACTGCCACGTGCCATTCGAGAACTGTTCCTTCGGTGACCGACTCGCCCATCTCGGGCATCGTTACTTCGATCATGGTGGACTCGGCCATTAGAGGTCAGTCTATGCAAAGTCGGGAGCCCGGACAACCGGACCTCGCGGGGCCTCCAGCATCGCTGCCCTTGCGGGCATTGTATGGTCCGAGGCATTCCGTCCCAAGGGTGCTCCGGAGCAGCCGCGGGAAACGAGGATCGCGAGTCTGGAGGAGGTTCGATGGATTACTTCGTAACTGGTGGAACGGGCTTTATCGGCCGGTATCTGATCGAGCGCCTGCTGAAGCGCGGCGGCACCGTCAACGTGCTCGTGCGCGAGGGCTCTCGTGGGCGGCTCGAAGAGCTGATCGCCGGCTGGGGCGAGACCGGCGGCAAGGTCCAGCCAGTGGTCGGCGACCTGACCCAGCCCAACCTCGGCATCGCTGACGCCGACCTCGAGCAGCTAACGGGCGGGATCGACCACTTCTACCACCTGGCC
>JBBRVF010000058.1:0-6985 GCA_038247145.1 Solirubrobacterales bacterium
CGGTCTGATGGCGTCCGGATCGGAAGTCGTCTGCTTCATGGACTGCGACGACTCGCTCGACCCCAGGGAGCTGCCTCGTCTCGCCGCAGCCCACGCTCAAGGAGCCGACCTGGTGATCGGCTCTCGCCGGCCCGAGCCCGGAGCCTGGCCGCCTCATGCCCGGATCGCCAACCGCGTACTGGCGTTCGAACTCCGGCGCCGGACCGGCCTGAAGTTCACCGACCTCGGTCCGATGAGGGTCACCGGCCGTCAGGCCCTGATCGAGCTCGGGATGGAGGACCGCCGGAGTGGCTGGCCCCTGGAGATGGTCCTGCGGGCGGCGGCGGCAGGCTGGAGGATCGAGGAGCTGCCGGTACCCCTGGCGAAGAGGTCCGGCCGCTCAAAAGTCACCGGAACCCTGAAAGGCACGCTCCAGGCGATCTCAGACATGTCGGCCCAGCTTCGAAAGATCGACAGCGACCACTGAGGCCGGCGCGGGCAGCGTGGCAGCCCGGCAGGTCTCGCTTATGCTGGGCCGATGTCTGCACTCACGCAGTACGAAGTCGACGGGCCCGTAGCGACGATCACCCTCGACGACGGCAAGGTCAACGCGCTCTCCAGGCAGATGACCGGCGCGCTGAGCGACTGCTTCGACCAGGCCGAAGCTGATGGTGCGGCCGTGGTTATGACCGGTCGGGCAACCACCTTCTCCGCGGGTTTCGACCTTCGTTGCGAGCAGTCTCTCTGGCCGGAAATGATGATCTCGGGAGCGAGGCTGGCCGAACGCATGCTGAGCTTTCCTCATCCGGTGGTGATCGCCTGCAACGGCAACGCGATCGCGATGGGCGCCCTTCTGCTGAACGCGGCGGACTACCGGATCGGGGTCGACGGCGAGTTCAGGATCGGCCTGAACGAAGTCGCACTCGGCATGACGCTGCCGTGGTTCGCGATCGAGCTGGCCAGGCATCGCCTGACCCGTCGCTACTTCGACATCTGCACAGTCAGTGGCACCCTGCTGGGACCCGCGGAGGCACGCTCAGCGGGCTTTCTCGACCGGCTCAGCGACTCGGACGGGCTCCGGGAGGCAGCGGCCGCAAAGGCGGCAGAGCTGGCGAAGATCGACATGGGCGCGCACCTCGCGACCAAGCTCCGGGCCCGCGAAACGGTGCTCGCCGGGATCGCCGACGGCATCGAGCGTATGGCCGGCGACGGTCGGGAGTGGTGAGCGCCCTCAGCCGATCAGGTCGGTCTGGCCTTCGGCGCTGATTGCAGCTTTGCTGTCCTTCGTTCTGATCACCAGCAAGGCGATGATCGCTCCGAGGAGGGCGAAACCCGATCCGACAAGGAAGGCAAGCTGAAAGCCTTCGGTCAGTGCGCCGGGTACTGCTGACTGGGCGCCCTGCGCAGCGGCCAGGACGCTGTCGGTCTTCGATGCCGCCAGCGATGAGAGCACCGCCAGGCCGAGTGCGCCACCGATCTGCTGGGCGCTGTTGATCAGGCCCGAGGTCAGGCCGACTTCGTCTTCGCGAACCATCGAGGTACCTCCTACGGTAGCCCCTGGGAAAGAGAGTCCCAGCCCCAGTCCAGCCACCATCGACGGGCCGAGCACATCACCGAGGAAAGAACCGTCCACCTGTATCTGGGTGAACCAGAGCAAACCGATAGCGGTGCAGAACATACCGGCAACCAGCACCGGCTTGAAACCGATCCGGTTGGCAATCTCGGAACCCGCACCGGCGCCGAGGATGATCGTTCCGGAGAGGGGCAGGTAGCTCAAGCCCGCCTTCAGGGCATCCCAGCCGAGAACCTGCTGGGTGTAGAGCGCGATGAAGAAGAACATCGAAAACAGCGAAGCAGCCAGCAGCAGGCCGACCAGGTAGGAGCCGTTCCTGGTCCTCGAGCCGAAGATACCGAAAGGTACCAGCGGGTGGGCGGCTCGTGATTCGATCAGGACGAACAGTCCGAGAACCGCCAGCGACCCGGCGATCAGCCCCAGCGTCTGGGCGGAAGCCCAGCCTGCACTTTCGGCGTCGATCAGGGCATAGACCAGCATCGAGAGACCGGCGGTGACCGTGACCGCGCCGGGGATGTCAAAGTCGTTGTGGTCTTCGCCGCTGTTGCTTTCCGGAACGATTCTCAGAACCAGCGGCATCACGATCAGGATGACCGGCACGTTGACCAGAAAGACCCAGCGCCAGCTCAGGTACTCGGTCAGGATGCCGCCGAGCAGTACTCCGATCGCTCCGCCGGCGCCGGCGACGGCACCCCAGACGCCGAGCGCCTTGTTTCGCTCCTTTCCCTCGGCGAAGGTCGCGGTGACGATCGACAACGCTGCGGGGGAGAGCAGCGCCGCTCCGAGGCCCTGGGCCGCCCGCGAGACGATCAGCATGGCTTCGTTCTGGGCGAGTCCGGCGGTGAGCGAAGCGACTGCGAACAGCACCAGACCCGAGACGAAGACCCTGCGTCGGCCCATCAGATCGGCCATGCGCCCCCCGAGCAGAAGGAAGCCGCCAAAGAAGAGCACGTAGGAGTTGACCACCCAGGCGAGGCTTGACTGCTGGATGTCGAGAGCCCGGCCGATCGACGGCAGCGCCACGTTGGTTATCGAAGCATCGAGTACGACGAGGAACTGGGCGGCGGCGAGCAGCAGCAGGATTCTCGTCTTCTCGGGGCCGAAGCCGGAAGTCTTCTTCTCGGTTGAGACAGGGGCGGCGGGTGCCGGTACAGCAGCGCTATCGCTCATCTTGGCTTTCAGGAGGGGGAGTGGCGGGCGAGGACCTGTAAAGAGTAGCGGATCGGTGCGCAGGCAACCATTGTCGGAGCAGCGACTTGACAATAGAATGTTCTTGATATATCGTGATACTCGTTATGAAAGTCAAAGAAAGGAGCACCATGCACGGTGCAGCCATAGACAGGCCGGGATTTTCCGGTCGAAACAGAAAACGTCGGAGGAGGGCCCGCGCGGCATTCCCCGACATCGCAGTATTCATCGCCGGAGAGAGTCCGGCGGAAGATGAGTCGGAGGGACGCTCCGGCGGACCTCGGCACAGGAAAGGCCACAGGGGCCCGGGTTCCCGTCGACGACACGGCCGCCGCGGACGTCGCGCCCGTCGCGGCGACGCTCGCCTGGCGATCCTCCTGCTCCTGGAAGAAGAGCCGAGAAACGGCTACGGCCTGATGCAGGAGATCGAGGAAAGGAGCGGTGGAGTCTGGCGGCCCAGCCCTGGATCAATCTACCCGGCCCTTTCCCAGCTCGAAGACGAAGGTCTGATCGAGCCCACCGCGGAGGAACGCAAGGCCTTCACGCTCACTGCTGAGGGCAGCCGCTACGTCGAGGAAAACCGCGAAAGCATGGGCACGCCATGGACGACCGTCGCCGAAGGTGCCTCCGACGAACTCGGCAGGCTGCGTGATTCATCGCAGGCCCTGGCGGCGGCAGCGATTCAGGTGGCCAGGACCGGAAGTACGGAACAGCTGATCAAGGCAAGAGAGGTCATGGACGGCGCTCGTCGCAGCCTCTACCGGATCCTCGCCGGGGAGTCCCCCGAGGACGGGTCGGAGACCTCCGCCGGACCGCAGTAGCCGCAGCGGTCAGGGTCCGATCGCCCGAACCGGTTCGACCCGCGCCGGTTCGGGTATACCTGCAGGATGCCGGAACTGAAACTCGGACCGATCCTGCGCTTTGCCAACCGGACCGAAGCAACCGTGTGGGTCGAAACCGACAGTGCCTGTGAGGTCGAAATCCTCGGACAGCGGTGTGCGACCTTCTGCGTCGCCGGACACCACTACGCCCTGGTGGTGTTCGAGAATCTCAAGCCGGACTCCTGCCACGAATACTCGGTGATGCTCGACGGAGAGACGATCTGGCCGCTGGAGGGCGAGCGTCGAGGCCTGATCCGGACCTACGACGATTCGACCAGACTCAAACTGGCTTTCGGCACCTGTCGCAAGGCTGTGCCGAACGAACCGCCTCATACGAACTCGGAGGATCTGGATCCGCGTGGAAAAGGCGTGGATTCCCTCGTCGCTCTGGCCCAGCGGATGAAGGACAGGCCCCAGGATGAATGGCCGGACGCGCTGCTGCTCATCGGCGATCAGGTCTACGCGGACGCGGTCTCGCCCGGAGTCGCCGAGCGAATTGCCGAACGGCGGTCCACCGACGAGGGTGCCGGTGAACAGGTTGCCGACTTCGAGGAATACACCTGGCTCTACGAGGAGTCCTGGAGTGCTGCCGAAATCAGATGGCTGCTCGCTTCGCTTCCGAGCATGATGATCTTCGACGATCACGACGTGATCGACGACTGGAACATCTCCGGAGCCTGGGTCGACCAGCAGCGGCAAGAGCCATGGTGGCGCGAACGGTTGCTCGGGGCCTACATGTCGTACTGGGTCTACCAGCACATCGGCAATCTCTCGCCGAAGGAGTTGCGTGAAAATCCGATCCTCGCCCGGGTAACGAAATTCGACGGCGACGCCGAGCCCGTTCTTCGCGAACATGCCTCGAACGCGGCGGACGAAGTGGCTGCCACGCGCTGGAGCTTCCATCGTGACTTTGGCCGAAGCAGACTGATCGTCCTCGATTCACGCGCCGGGCGGATCATCGAGCGCGACGACAGCCGGCAGATGCTCTCCGATGAGCAATGGGACTGGGTCCACGATCAGATGCAGGGCGATTTCGACCACATGCTCATCGCGAGTTCGGTTCCAATGCTGCTCTCGCAGGGGCTTCATTACCTCGAGGGGTGGAACGAAAGGGTCTGCGCGGGCGCCTGGGGCGAGGCGGCCCGCCGACCGGCTGAAGTCATGCGCCAGGCGATCGACCTCGAGCACTGGCCTGCATTTCGAAGCTGCTTCGATCGGCTGCTCGACGAGGTCGAAGCAATCGGCAGTGGCCCGCCGGAGGACGTGCCCGCCTCGGTGATCCTGTTGGCGGGAGATGTTCACCACGCATACGTGGCGGAGGCCGAGTATCCCGCCGACAGCGCCTTTCGGCCGGCCCTCGTGCAGGCCGTCTGCTCACCCATCCGCAATCCCCTGCCCTTTTACGAGCGAGGATTCATGAAAGCGGCATTGAGCCGGACCGGCAAGTCGATCGGCCATCTTCTCGCTCGGTCTGCCGGCGTACCTCTGAGCAGGTTGCGGTGGGAATTTGTCGAGCCGCCCACCTTCGACAATCAGATCGGGACGGTCGAGATCGACGGTCGCAGCGCGAAGCTGATGATCGAGCGCACGTCCCCCGACGACTGGCAAGAGCCGGGCCTTCAGTTGAGCCTCGATCACGACGTCACCGGCCGGGCCGTGTGACGTTGGTCCGGTCTGTTTGTCGGCCTGCGGTTTCGGGTAATCCGTCGGTACCGAACACAACTACTCGAGGCGGCCCACCGATGGCCGTCCGGACGGGAGCACGAATGTCCGATCAGAAGACTGATGAAGCAAAAGGACGAGCCAAAGAAGCGGCCGGAAGCCTCACCGGTGACAAAGACATGAAGAGGGAAGGCAAAACCGATCAGGCGGCCTCCTCGGTCAAGAAGAAGAGCAAAGGCGCCAGGGACAAGTTCGACAATGCTGTCGACTCGGTGAAGGACAAGCTCAGCAGAAACTGAGTGCCGCTCTAGCGCCTGACCAGTACCTGGTCAACGTCCCTGCGGGGCGCCGGCTTCCCTCCTTCTACCGGGTGGCCGAGTCTCAGCACCACCTGGGGCGAACCGCGACCCTGAAGCAGATCGCGAAGGCGATGGCGCAGGTCGGCCACCTGACAGGGTTGATTCAGGTAGCCGGCCTGCACCCCCTCAGTTGCTGCCAGCAGCAGCGCGCGCTCCAGCGCCTGGCCCGCAGTCAGCCAGTCCTCATCGAGATCGCGGCCGGTCCCAAGGACTGCCAGGCAAGGTGAATCCTCTGCCAGCTTCGCATCTTTTCGTCCGGTGCTCTTGCCCAGATCGAAAGCGTTGACCACGAGCTTGGCAACCGGCCTCGAGAACCCCTGGAGGGCCAGGCCGTCACCACTCCGGCGCGGATGCATCCACGAGGCCAGCTCGCGTCGCCAGGTCGGGTCCGCGAACTGCCGCTGGTCTCCTTCGGCGATGAGCTCGCTTGCCTTCCGGCGAAGGGGCTCGTCCAGAACCACAAACCATGCGCCTTCAGCTTCCGCCGCCGCTGCCATCCGGTCGAGCAGACCCGGATCCACCTCATCTCCGGTGAACGGTCCGCGCGTGGTCCGGCGGCTTTCGATTGCGCCCATCAGCGAGGGATCGTCGGCGACCGGGCCCGCTTCGATCTTCACCGCTGCAAGCAGGTCCGATCGCCGACCTTCGGGCAGCAGGTCGACTTGACTCGAGAGCCCGATAGCGGCAAGGGCCACGCGCAGGTTGAACAGGGCTGTGCCGCAGCTGACCGTCAGCTCACGGTCGAAGGGGTCGTTGGCCGGAAGCGCCCGTAGCCGGTCGGCGAAGAGCGAGATCACATCGTCGCGAAACTCGAAATGCCATGGCTGGGTGTTGTGTGACGACGGCGCGCGGGTCGCGGCCTCCACCACCGCATGCAGTTCGCCGTCGGTGACCAGTTTCGCCTGATCGGACATGAAAGTCAGTCTAGTCGCTGACTTTTCGATCTGATGCGGCGTTCTACGGATTCGTCAGCGAGGCCTGACTGTGAGCAGCGATATCGACGCTTTCGAGCGCCTGGTCAGGCGGGATCGACCGAATCGACGAAGAGATCCACGCCGAGCTCGGCTCCGGCGCCGTCGGCCGCGTAGGGAGCGAAGTCGGTCACGCCCGAGGCCTTGAGTACGTCTTCGCAGAGCAGTGCCTGGCCGGTGAGCTCGCGGCTGTCACGGGTCAGGACCTCGTAGGCGGCATCGGCATATATCGCCGGAGTCCGAGCCATCTTCATTGCCGCATCGCCTCCGAGAAGGTTCTGAACGGCGGCGGTGGCGATCAGTGTCCGCGGCCAAAGTGCATTCGATGCGACGCCGACGTCCCGAAGCTCCTCGGCCAGTCCGAGGGCAGCC
>JBBRVF010000059.1:0-6874 GCA_038247145.1 Solirubrobacterales bacterium
AGATCGACTCCCGCTGGGACGAGTATCGCGGCGGCAACGACGGCCAGTTCGGCTTCTTCGAGACGATCGACGACCCCGAGGTGGCGACCGCCCTGCTGGACGCGGGCTGCGACTGGCTGGCCTCCCGCGGTCGTGAGAAGGTCTACGGCCCGATGGACTTCACCACCAACGACGAACTCGGAATCCTGATCGAAGGTTTCAAGCATCGTCCTGTGATCCTCGAGCCTTGGCACCCGCCCTACTACCAGCGGCTGGTCGAGGGTGCCGGATTCGGCAAGGCGATGGACCTGCTGATGTGGCATCTGGAGATGGGCAAGCTGCGGAAAGGCCTCGAATTCCACCCGGCTATCCACGAGGCTGCCCAGAAGAGCCTCGACGAGCACGACATAACCATCCGCTCGATGAAGAAGTCCGACATGGCCGCTGAAATAGCCCGTTTCCACGAGGTCTACAACGAAGCCTGGGGAGACAACTGGGGCTTCGTCCCGATCACCGAAGAAGAGGTCAAGTTCCACGCCGCGAGCCTGAAGCTGATCCTCGACGAAGACTGGGCGATGATCGCCGAGACCGCCGATGGGGAGGTGGTCGGAGCCGCCCTCACCTTGCCCGACATCAACCAGGTCCTGGCAAAGATGGGCGGACGGCTGCTGCCCTTCGGCTGGCTGAAGTTCCTGCGAGGCAAGCGCGACATCGACGTGGTCCGGATCCTGGCGCTCGGGGTGAAAAAGAAATGGCAGCACACCGGCGTCGCTGCGGCGCTTTACGTGCGCCACATGCAGACCACCGACCCTGACGGCGTGATGACCGGAGAGGCCGGCTGGATTCTCGAAACGAATGAGTCGATGAACCGGGCGCTCGAGGGCATGGGCGGCGTGGTCAACAAGAAGTTCCGGATCTACGAGAAGTCGCTCTGAGCGGCAGGTCCGCTTCTTCCGACCTCGCGCGGCGCTAGTCTTTCGGTCGTGCAAGATTTCGAGGTAGACGGAGAGTTGGTTTCGGAAGAAGACGTCGAGGCGAGCGAGCCCGACGCAGTCCGGGCGCTCCCGCGTGAGTACGAAGGCGGCAAGTCGGCCCTGCCGGCCATCCGCAGTGAAATGACCACTGCGGCGATCGCAGTGGCAGGTGGCGCCCTGGCCGGTGCGGCCACCGTGGCAGCTGTTCGCGCGGTCAGCGGCGGGGGTTCGAAGCGTCGCGGCGCCCGCCTTGCGAAGAGGGCCCGGCCTTCGAACGTCGTGGCCAGTCGCTCCTTCCTGGTTGACGTTCACGTTCTCGGCCGCTGAGCGAGGCTCCGTGCCCCTGATCGAGCGGGACCCGATCGAAGTCGAGGTCAGACCGGTCTCGCCGTTCCGACTGCCACGGCACAACGGCAGCGACCGCATCGTCCAGAAGCAAGGCAGCGGACTGCGGCGCCTTCTTGTTAAGCACGGAGCGGCAGTGGTCGTCGCGGTGCGACCGTCGGGCAGCGGGACTTATCGCTTCTCGGCCGCGCCTGTGCAACCAGAGCAGGTTTCCGGCCCTGGCAGCGAAGGCCTGGTCGAGGCCGACGGCCCCCGCCTCGAAGCCGCGATCGAGGACTTCCGCTTCTCGCTCGGCATCGACGAAGACATGACGCCGTTCCGGGACGCATTCATCGGCGACCCCCTGCTCGGTCCGGCGATCCGTCAGGGGATCGAGTCAAGATCTTCGCGCCGAGCTGACCCCTGGGAGGCGCTGGCCTGGGCGGTCAGCGAACAGCTGATCGAGTACCGCCGCGCCGCCGCCATCCAGCGCCGGACGATCAACCGCTGGGGCCTCTCGGTCGAGCTGCCTTCCCCGTTCGGGCGACGCGATCGGCGTCGCGAGGGCGAGCGCCTGCGAACCGCGCCTTCGCCCGAGGCGATCGCCGACGCCTCACCGGCCGAGCTCCAGGCCTGCGATCTCAGCGCGAAGCGCGCACTTGCTCTGATCCGTTGCGCGAAGGAGGTCTCCCGCGGCCGGACCGACCTCCGGAACCCCGACGATGACAGGCGGCTGCTCGCCATCCCCGAGGTCGGCCCTTGGACTCTGGCCTGCCTGGCGCTGCGGGGAAGGGGGGACCCCGACGCCCTGCTGGCCGGCGACCTCGGCCACATCAAGCTGGTCGGCGCCCTCGCCGGCCTCGGCCGACCCGCCAGGATCGATGAGGTAGAGGCCTTCTACGCCCCCTATGCGCCATTCCGGGGAATCGCGGGAGACTTTCTCCTGGCCTCCCGCGGCCGCGCCGTCAGCGGCCCCGGAAACCGGGCCCGCATCCGCGAAGCCGCCTGACCTCGAACTCCCAGCAGGCGCCTGAAAGAGCTGCGGAGAATCATGTAGGGGCAGTCGTGCTTGCGTCTTCCGCCGGAGAAACTGACTTCCGACTGCTCGCGGTCTGAAGCGTCCTCGATCTCGAAATACTCCCTGGTCTCAAAGGCACCCAGCTTCGCAACGATTGAGTTCGGGGAGACCTGGATCTTCGTACTTTAGACCCGCGATTCTGCGTTGTAAGTGTTGCGCGCGCCCTGGATCTCGCGCTCGATCACGGTCAGTCTGCTCGAGAGTTGCTGGAAGTTCTCAGTGGCGCGAAGCTCGGGGTAGTTTTCCGCTAACGCGCGCAATTCTGCAAGGGCGGCGGTCAACTGTTGTTCGGCGGCGGCCGCCGGGCCGACTCCGCCGGCGCTGCACATCAGCCGGTGGAGCGGCCGGGCTCGGTCGGCAGGCCCAGGCTCACCCAGTCATGCAGTCCACCGCGGTAGTAGAGGATTACGGTCGGCGGGTGACCCTCCGCGAGCAACGCCTCGATCGCGTCTGGTGAAGCACCGCACTGCGGACCGTTGCAGAAGAAGACCGCCGACCGTTTCCGGTCGAGCTCGCCGATTCGATCAGCCGTCTCGCCGTGGGGGATGTTGCGTGCGCCCGGAATCGTCGCGACAGCATGGGACTCCGGCGAGCGGCTGTCGATAAGCGCCAGGCCGCTGTCAAGGTGCTCGATCAACTCGAGTTCTCCGACGGTGCCGACCCCATCGGCGAGCTGGATTGGCTTGATCTCGCCCCAGCTTGCGTCGAGGACGACGAGTCCACTGTCACCGACCGTCATGGGGGTGCGCATCGGGCCGCGCTCGCGGCCTGCCCGTTGCGAGAGAATCCCCGGAGAGGTCGACGATTCAGGAGACATCGTCGACCAACCGCGTGGCCAGCGGGCCCGGGTCGAGCACGCTGAAGGCCCCGGGGCACTGACCGCTCCCCGGGCTCAACACGTCCTCGAGCACCACCGTTGACGTCGATGCGCCCACACCTCGCTCCCGGGTGCGCTCGACGTAATCGATGTTCGCGTTGGGCATGTGCTCTCCGTTTCAGTCGTGGACCGTGGAAGTGTCTCGGGCGAGTATCTCAGGAGCGAGTGAAGATGATCCATGGTCGGCCCTGTGCCGCCCCTGAAGGATCGCCTATGTGGATGCCCATCTGCCGGGACAGCACTGCGACGTGCGGTTGGCGGCCGACGGTTACCGGTCAGTCAGCCGGTTCGAGCGGGTGGACCGCCGGTCCCTGAATCACGGAGCCGTCCGACTCGAAGCGTGAACCGTGACAGGGGCAATCCCAGCTCCTGTCGGCGTCATTCCAGCTCACGATGCACCCCAGGTGGGTGCAACGCGCCGAGAGGCGATGCTCGGTTCCGTCTTCGTCGCGTGACAAGGCGACCTGAGACAGCCCTTCCCCGACGATGCGCCCTTCTCCCGGTGCCAGCTTGATGTCAGGGGAACGCTTGGTGACCCGGTCGAGGACAAAATGCTTGCCCGTCTCCGCGTTGTGCTCGAAGAGATTCCTGGCTGAGCTTCGCAGGTTGAGCCGTCCCGGATCGAAGGTTTCCACGGCGCTGGTCTCGAGCCCGGCCAATCGGTCGGCCAGTACCGTCGCCGCACCGACCGAACCGGCGAGTCCCCACTTGGAGTAGCCCGTGGTGACCATGATGCGGTCGTTACCGGGCATGATCGGGCCGATGAACGGCAGGCGGTCCGGGCTCATCTGATCGTGGGCACTCCAGTGGTAGGTGACCTCTTCGACGTCGAACCTGCCGGTCAGGTATTTCACGAGCTCCTGGTACCGGGCGGGTGGGTCATCGGTTCCGACCCGGTGGCTTTCCCCGGCGACCAGGATCGTCCCGGGGGAGGCTTCGCCGGGCATTAACGGGCGAATCGAGCGGGTCGGGTCGTCGATGCCCAGGTACATCGCTTGCGGCACTTCGCCCCGGATGATCCCGGCGACGGCATAAGAGCGTTCCGAGTTGAGGCGCGCGAAGAACAGTCCCCGATCGAGGATCGGCTGGTGGGTGGCGAGCACTACCCGCTCGGCCAGGATCCTCACGCCGGTGTCCGTTTCCAGGACGCACGGAGACCCGTCGTGCACCTTGACGACCCGCGTCCGTTCGAACACCTGTCCGCCGAGGTCGGGCAGGAGGTCGGCCACCCCTCGGACCCACGCGACCGGATCGAACTGCGCCTGGCCTTTCAGGGTCAGCGCTCCCGCGACGTCGAAGGGCAGGTCGGTCCGGGTGCCCAGTTCGGCCTCGAGTCCGGCGGCGCGGGCTGCTTCGAGCTCCTCCTCGAGTTGGACGACCTTGGTCTCATCTTCGGTGAAGGTGACCGCGGCGCGCTCCAGGAAGTCGCAGTCGATCCCGTGCGACTCAGCTATCAGCCGGGTACGGGCGACTCCGGCGGTATTCAGGGCCGCGTGCTGGGTCGCGGCTTCCGGGCCGACCTTTCGGCTCAGGTCGCTGTAAACGGTCCCCTGGAGGGCGCTCAGTTTGGCCGAGGTGTGCCCGGTCACACCGGAGCCGATGGTCCTCGCTTCGATCAGTGCGACCGAGGCACCGGTCTCGGCCAGGCGATGGGCCGCGGAAACACCTCCGATACCGCCGCCGACCACGGCCACTTCGCAGGTCAGTTCTTCCTCTAACGGAGGCCAGGCCGTCTTTGCCGGTTCGGCCAGCCAGGGCGAGGTCGCTGCTCCCGGGAGCTCAGCCATTGTCCTCGGGAAAGCCGGTTGCGCCTGTCGTTGAAGTATTGATCATGGTTCTCTCACCCTGCCTTGCACATGATGCTCTTTTCCCGGAGGTCCGGTCGAGCCGCAGGCGCATGGAGGTTTGCTCCGATGTCCCGGAGCTTGTCTGGTTCCCGGCTGATACGTGTAGTTCGACGGTGAGCAAGTTTGGCTGGAGGCCGAGACACAGGTATCCGTTCATGGGCCAGGTCGAGAGCACTCGCTGGCTTCACCGCCGCGTCGGGGCACCGCTCTTGGCGTGTTCTTGGTGCCGGCGGGAATTCTGCTGTGCGCTGTCGCCACTCGACAGCGCACCGGCTCGGCGTAGCCCGGCGGGGAAGCGCGCCCGCATCCGAAGCCTCGCCCGCCCGGCCCGAGCCTCCTGAGCGCCACCCCGTGCACCGGCAGCTATCAGCACCGGCCCAGGGTGCGGATCCGCGCCAGAACCGTCCGCGGATCCAGCTTGCCTCGCGATCAGCCGACGAAGCTCAGCCGGTTTCGACGTTGCCGGTGGGTAACATCGAGTTGGTCAGGGCGTCGACCGCTCGCTGGGGGGTGTTCAGGACGTCGTTCTGGACCGCCCAGTTGATGAAGGTCTGCCAGCGGGCGGTATCCATGTAGCCGAAAGGCCGGTTGCCGTTGTTCTGGGCCAGCAGCGGCAGGGTCACATCGAGCTGGGCGTCGGTGGTCTTCGCATCGAGGGCCTTGTTGGCGGCCAGGATCGTTTCGAGGGCAGAGTTAGGCTGGGCGACCGCGTCATCGGTGCCGCGCTCCAGCGCCCTGAGGAAGAGCCGGATCGACTCCGGGTCCTCGTCGACCCGGCTGCCCTTGGCGACCAGAACCATCTCGCTGTAGGTCGGCACCCCGAGGCGGTCTACCGGGTTGATCACCGGTCGCCTGCCCGAAAGTCGCAGATCCACACCTTCGATGTTCCAGAACGGCCCGAGGGTCGCCTGGGCCTTGCCACTGAGGATCGACGGTAAGAGGCCCTGGCCGACCCCGACCCTGGTCACGTCCGACTCGCTCAGGCCGGCCCGCTCGAGGATCGTCCTCAGGTAGGCGTCCTGGTAAGGGATGCCGGCGGTCGAGATCGTCTTGCCCCTGAGCCCGGCAACGTTCTTGATCTTCGACTTCTCCAGCCAGATCATCGAGGTCAGAGGTCGTCCGACAACGGTTGAGACCGAGACCACGTCGAGTCCCTGCTGGCGGGCCAGCAGGACCTCGGGTTCGTAAGAGATCGCCAGGTCGGCCCTGCCCGCGGCGACCAGTTTGATCGGCAGCGAGGGGTCGGTCGGGGCGTCGAGCGAGACGTCGAGACCGGCGTCCTCGAAGTAGCCGCGGTCCTGGGCGACGAAGAAACCGGCGTGGTCCGGGTTGGCGTACCAGTCGAGTGCGACGCTGAAGGACTCCCGGACCGGTGTGACGTCCTCGGACTTGCTCGAGCAGGCGCTCACCGTGAGCGCGGTCAGCAGGGCAAAGCAGAGAAGGGCCAGCTTTTTCATCGGACTCCGGTCGGGAAGCTTGGGCGGAAACCGCAGGTTATCGCCATCTGACCAGCCGCCGTTCAAGCAGCGAGACCAGTGCGAACAGGGCTATGGCGATCGCCGAGAGCACGAAGACGGAGGCAAACATGCGGGCGGTCTCAAGCTGGGCGTTGTCCTGGAGCATCAGGTAGCCGAGTCCACGGTCGGCTCCGGCCCATTCGCCGAAGACGGCACCGATCACCGCCACCGCGACTGCGATCTTGGCGCCGCTGAAGGCAAAAGGCAGGGCGGTAGGCGCTTCGACCCGGCTGAATAACTGTGTCCGGCTCGCATAGAGGGTGCGCATCATTCTGACC
>JBBRVF010000060.1:0-6756 GCA_038247145.1 Solirubrobacterales bacterium
ACGATTCCGGGGACGGCAAAGGCCATGCCCGACTGTCCGTCGAGGAACCCGACCGTCGCGCAGACCAGCATCGCCAGCCCGCTGGCAGCAAAGGTTCCCCCGATCGTGAGGCCGAACAGAGGCGAGACCGGGAGCCGCAGTCGCGAGCTCAACGGTCTCCCGCGAAAGCCGTCTCCACTTCGCTCATCGTGCCGAAAGGCCCGAGCATCAGCAGCCGGTCGCCGACTCCGATCTGGGAGCCCCGGGCCGGAATCGAGACCTCGCCTTCGCTGAGGATGGCTCCGACCCGGCAGTGCCGG
This sequence comes from Solirubrobacterales bacterium, assembly GCA_038247145.1. Classification (GTDB taxonomy): domain Bacteria; phylum Actinomycetota; class Thermoleophilia; order Solirubrobacterales; family 70-9; genus 67-14. The sequence continues at coordinate 300 of JBBRVF010000060.1, forward strand.
AGGATGCCGTGGGTCTCTCCGATCGCCATGCCGACCAGCTGTGCACCGGGTCGGACCTCCAGCTCCATCGCCTCGAATCCGGTCCGGTGGAGGTGGATACCCTTGACACTGGTCGTATGGACGAACTTGAGGATTGCCTCGGCGGCGATCAGCCTGGGCGAGAAGGCCGCGTCGATTCCGAGAGCGTCGACCAGCGGGGTGAACTCTTCGCGGGAGACGGTCGCCAGGCACATGTCGGCGCCGAGACGCTTTCCGTTGATCGCGGCCAGGAGGTTCGCCCGGTCGTCACCGGCGCAGGCGACGAAGGCATCGGCCTCTGCCACTCCGGCCGAGCTCTGAGCCTCCTTGCTGACGCCTTCGTCGTGCAGCACCGTCACCCCGGGCAGCTTCTCGGCCAGGACGCGCGCCCGGTTCTCGTCGCGCTCGAGCACGGTGGTATCGATCCTCGCCTGCTCAAGGTGGCGGGCGAGCTGGAGCCCGATTTTGCCGCCGCCGAATATCACGCACCGCCTGACCTCATCCGCGTGACCGGCGAAGAATGCGGCCGCGCTCCTCACGTACTGACTCGGACAGGTCATCAGCAGGTGATCGCCGGGCAGCGGGACCATCTCCGGACGGGTCAGCTCAGCCTGGCCGGAACGGCTGATGCCGACGATGAAAGCCGGGTGCGGTCGCTCGCGGTCCTTGAGGGGGATTCCGGCAAGAGGCGAACTCTCGGTCACGATCACCTCGGCAAGGGCCAGGCTGCCGTCGCCGAAATACTCGACCGAAACCGCGCCTGGAAGTTTCACAGCGGCGGCGATGTCAGCCGCGGCGGCCCGGTCCGGGTCGATCACGAAGTCGATCCCGAGAAGCTGCTTGGCGAAGGCTCCGTCCTGTCCGAAGAAGTCAGGGTCCCGGACCCGGGCAACTGTGGTCTTTACCTTGAGCTGATGGGCCGCCGCAGCAGCAGCGATGTTGACCTCGTCGATCGCGGTGACGGCGGCCAGAAGGTCGATCGAGCCGACGTTGTGTTCCCTCAGAATCCGCGGACTGGCGCCGTTGCCCTCGACCACGAGGGCGTCCAGCTCTTCCCTGGCTTGCCCGCAGCGGACCGGGTCGGTCTCGATCACGGTCACTTCGTGGCCGTCGGCGCTGAGGGTCCGTGCGACGTTGGTGCCGACCTCGCCGGCGCCGATCACCAGGGCTTTCATCCTTTCGACGCTCATGGGTGAAGGATCACCATATGCGCCTCAGCCTACGCCGGTTTGCGCGCAGACAGAAGCAGGTTGTAGAAGAGCTCCGCCGGCAGCCGCGGTTCGAGTACGGCGACATCGACTTTCTGGAGGGCGATGTAGCTGCGGAAAGCGAAGTTGCGCCAGGCATGGGGAACCGAGTCCGGCACGGCGGTCGATTCGAGAGAGCGCAATCCCCAGCCCCAGACATTGGCGACCAGTTCCTCGCCGTTGACTGCGGTCTGCACGAAGCCGACCCGCGGCGGGATGGCCCTGAGGTCGGACGGGACGAAGGCGTGGACGTCCACCTCGGGTTCGAGGCTGTGCTCGTCTTCGTGCAGGTGTTCGTCGCCATGCGTCAGCCGCTCGGCGCCGAGCACGCGTCGCCACAGGGGAGCGACTGTAGAGCCGACCCGTTTGGGAACCGCGGCCAGCCGGTCGCCGTAGCGCGAGGGCTCCCCGCAGAAGACAATCGAGCCTCCGGGTCGCAGCACGCGGAAGAACTCGGAGAAGGCGCGGTCGAGGTCGGGGATGTGATGGAGGACGGCATGGCCCAGGACGACGTCGAAGCTCTCGTCCTCGAACGGCAGGGTTTCGGCCTCGGTCACCACGGTACTCACCGGGACTCCAAGCCCTGCGGCGGTCCTCTCCAGTGAGGCCAGCATGCCCGGCGAGATGTCGGTCGCGGTCAGGTTGCCGATGATCCCGCAGCTGGCCAGATTCAGCGAGAAGTAGCCGGTTCCGGCGCCGATCTCGAGCGCGTCTCCGAATACCGGGATCGTCTCGCTGCCGAGCGCCTTGCGCATCTTGGCCGCCACCTGCTCCTGGCCGATCGAGCCGAATTCGATGCCCCATTTGGAGTCGTAGGACTCGGCCGCCGCATCGTGGTAGCGGGTGTTGACGTCCTTGATGTGCTCATGGGTGGCTGTCGGGGAAGCGGGCACGATGGCGAAAGATAGGGAAGAATCGCCATCCTTGACCGATAGCTACGTTCAAAGCGACCAACCCGAAGGCGTCCCGCCGCTCGAATTGACCGGAGAGCGCACCCTGCCCGACGTCCCGGAGGAGAACTACTGGTACCGCCGCCACCTCGTCGTCTACAGATGGATAGCCGCCCGCGTAAGCGGCCTGAAGGTCGTGGATCTGGCCTGCGGAGAGGGCTATGGATCCTCGGTGCTGGCCGGTGCCGCGGCCGAGGTGATCGGCGTCGATGCCAACCCGGAGGCTTTCGCCCACGCCGAGGCGAAGTACACCACCGCCAACCTCGGCTTTCGTCGTGAGATGGTCGAAAGCTTCGACGAGCCGCGTGATGCGGTCGTATTCCTGCAGACGATCGAGCACATCGCCGATCCCGCCCCGCTGCTCGAGGGCTTCGCCCGGATCGCCCCGGTCTCCTACATATCGACTCCGAACCTGCTGACCCTGGCTCCCCCCGGAGCCGAGAAGTCCGAGAACCCGTGGCACATCAGGGAGTACCGGCTGGAGGAATACCGGGCCCTGCTCGAACCGCATTTCTCGAGGGTCGAGATATCCGGGCTCGCCCATGCCCGGATGCTTCGCTGGCACGAGCTGGCGCTTTCGCTCGGCTGGGACCGGGTCCACGCGGCGGTCGGGTTGACCACGCCGTTCTACGACCGCTTCACCCCGGCGATCACGACCGCCGACTTTCGCCTCAGCCACGACAACCTCGAGAGCGCCCTGGACTTCATCGCCGTCTGTCATGTCTGACCGGCTGGGCGACCTGGCGATCGTCCTTCACTCGCACATGCCTTACGTCGAGGGCTTCGGGACCTACCCCTTCGGCGAGGAATGGCTTTTCGACGCGGTTATCCACTCGCACCTGCCTGTCCTCAGCATCGCCGGCGACATCACGCTGACGGTGACCCCGGTCCTCGCCGACCAGCTGGAGGCGCCGGGGGTGGCGGAAAGGCTCAGACACTTCCTGGTCGAACACCGCCTGGGTGCGGCCGAAAACGACATCGCGTCCTGCGAGCCGCGGTTCCGCGAGGCCGCGATCGCCGAGCGCGACCGATACGCCGCCAGCCTGGATCTGCTCGATTCAGCCGGGGGAGATCCACTCGCAGCCTTCACCCGTGCCGCGGGTGAGACGCGGGTCGAGCTGATGGCCTCCAGCGCCACTCACGCGGTGCTGCCGATGCTGGCAAGCGATCGTGGGATCGACCTCCAGATTGAGACCGGCCTGGCTACACACCGGCGGCGCTTCGGTTGGACCGGCGGCTTCTGGCTTCCCGAGTGTGGCTATGAACCGGGTCTCGAGGAAAGGCTGGCCCGTCACGGGGTCGAGTGGTTCTGCACCGATCAGAGTGCCTTCGAGAACGGCGACGAAGCTCTCGCCCCGGTCCCCACCGAAGCGGGCCCGGTGGCCTTCACGATCGACTGGCCCGCGGTTTCCTGGCTCTGGGACATGAGCGGTTATCCGTCCTGGGAGGGCTATCTCGATTTCCACCGGCTGTCGATGAACGGGGTCCGGATCTTCCGTATCGACGGCGAGCCTTACGACCGCGAGGCTGCTTTCGCCATGGCCCGTCGACAGGCCCGGGATTTCCTTGAGGCGGCGGCCGAAAGGCTGGACGGCTATCGCGAACGGACCGGGTCCGAAGGGCTGATGGTCTTCGCCATCGACTGCGAACTGCTGGGCCACTGGTGGGCCGAAGGTCCGGTCTGGCTGGAGCATGTCCTGGCCGGGGCGGCCGAGCATGGAATCCGGCCGAGCACGCTCGGAGATGCGGTGCGCCGAGTCGGTGACGGGCTCTCGGCGCCGGGCCGCATAGCCGAGCTGCGGGCATCGACATGGGGTGAGCGCAAGGACTTTCGAACCTGGGATGCCGCGACCGTGGCCGACCTGGCAAGCGGGGCGAGGAGCCTCGAGCTTGCGGTCAACCGCGCAGTCGCCGGGGGGCTGGACCGTGACCGGGCCGAAAGGGCCGCCCGGGAACTGCTGGCGGTCCAGTCAAGCGACTGGGCCTTCCTCGACGGACGCCGACAGGCAGGTGACTATGCCTTCGAGAGGGCGGTCGATCACGCCGCCCTCGCCTTCGAGGCCATAGACTGCCGGGGCGCCGCGACTGTGGAACCCGGACTGCGTTCGCTGGCCCCGGACCTGAGTCTGGCGCCGCTGATGGTTCCCTGACAAGCCGCCCAACGAACCATGAACCGAATCCTGATCCTCTCCTGGGAATACCCGCCGCTAATCGAAGGCGGGCTTGCCCGTCACGTGCGTAAGCTTTCCGAGGCCCTGGTCGATCTCGGTGTCGAAGTCCACGTCCTGACCCGAGGAGGAGAGCAGGCGACGATCGAAGAGCAGACGGGCGGTGTCCAGATTCACCGCATCGTCGAGCCTGAGCGTCCGACCGACTTGGCCCAGTTCGTCACCTGGGTCGAACGCATGAACTCGGACATGCTGGCCGCCGGCGTCGAGCTCGGGGATCGCTACGACTTCGACCTCGTCCACGGTCACGACTGGCTGGTGGCGAGTGCCTGCGACCACCTCGCCCGCCGCTACGGCACGCCGCTGGTCACGACCATCCACGCGACGGAGTTCGGGCGCCATCAGGGCTGGGTCGAGAAGCACCCGCAGGCCCACATCCACGGAGTCGAGAAGTGGATCTCCAACCGCTCCGACCGGGTGATCGCCTGTTCGCTGTTCATGAAGGAACAGATCGCCGAAATCTTCTCGGTTGAGCCGGATCGCGTCACCGTCATCCCCAACGGGATCGACCCCGGCGACATGCCCCCCGAGGATCCCGCGGCGCTGGCCCGACTGCGCGACGAGTTCGCCCGGCCGGACGAAAACCTCGTCCTGCTGATCGGCCGCCTGGTCTACGAAAAGGGCTTCCAGCTCGCCCTCGAGGCGATGCCCGAGGTGATCAAACAGGTGCCGAACACCCGCTTCCTCGTCGCCGGGTCCGGTACTCACGAAGCCGAACTCCACAAGCAGGCCGAGGATCTCGGTCTGATGGACCACGGCATCTTCCTCGGCTGGATCGGCGACGACGTGCTTCATTCGCTCTACCGGATCTCCGACCTTACGGTGGTCCCTTCGATCTACGAGCCTTTCGGGCTGGTCGCGCTCGAGGCGATGGCCTCGAAGTGCCCCTGTATCGCCGCCGACACCGGCGGCCTGCGTGAGGTCGTGCCGCTCGAAGGCGCCGGACTGCGCTTCCGCGCCAGTGACCCCGAGCACCTCGCCGAAGCCGCGATCCAGGTCCTGAGCGACGAGACCCTGAGTCGTCAGATGGTCTCCGAAGGCCTTTCACACATCCGCCTCTTCGACTGGGCCGACGTCGCCCGACAGACCCTGGATCTATACGGCGAAGTAACCGCCGTCGCCGATCCTTCGTAGCCCCGGCCTCGCAGGGAGAGGTGGTCACGGCTGCGGCTAAGTCAACCTATTCAGCAGCTGAGCCGTTCAAGTCCGTCGAAGTTCCGCCTACGGCTCGAAGTGCTGCGAGTCGACCGGATCCAGGCGCAGGCGACCCTGGTCGTGGACGTAGTTGGTGGCGAGCGGCATGCGGTGAGAGCTGCTCTCGAGGATGTGCATCAGGTAGCCGGCCGTATTCGGGAAGACGACCGTGTCGCCGACCGCCGCCCCAGAGGCAAAGCGGAGGCGCCTTAGCGTGATCAACTCCCTTTCGATGCAGTAGGCCCCGACGAGGTAGCCGGAAAGCTGCTCGTTACGGCGACGGTTTCCGGTCGGAAGCAGAATCGGATCGACCATGAAGTCGTCCGAGGTGGAGCGGCATTGGGTCCGGTTCATGCCGAGGCCGACCAGGGTTTCTCCGTCGAGGCGTTGTTTGACGAACTGCACCCGTGCCGCGGTCAGGCCACAACCGTCAAGCAGCGAGCGGCCGGGCTCGCAGCGCAGCTCGAGTTCGCGCGCGCTGATCGCTTCCGCAACGGTGGTCGTGTGCCTGCCCACGGCCAGCTTGGAGTCGAGCAGTCCGGCCAGCCACGCACCGCGCGTCGGCTTCTGGAAGTAGGGGTAGACCGCCGGCACTCCGACGAGTCTGCCGCCAGTTGCGCTCAGTCCCAGACCGTGCCCCTCGAATGTGAGCGGTCGCCGGTGTCTGCGCACAGCTTCCCGGTGCGCTGCCCAGAAGCGGTCCCACTGACCCTCCTCCTCCAGATAGCTCATCGGGATCCCCCCGCCGATGTCGATGAACGACGGCCGGGAGGTCGCGGGCAGCAGGTCGGCGATTTCGAGCGCGGCGGTCAGGGCGAGC